>JAGNMH010000717.1 GCA_017991275.1 Acidobacteriota bacterium | reverse complement strand
ATGAGTCGAAAAGATGATCGTCTTGTTCTGCTGCTTCAATTCCTGGACGACTTCTTTCAGCAAACCGGCGCTGACCGGGTCGAGTCCCGAAAACGGTTCGTCCAGAATCACCAGTTCAGGTTCATGCAAGATGGTCGAAACGAATTGAATCTTTTGCTGCATTCCTTTCGACAACTCTTCCCATTTTTTCTGCTTCCAGGCGGACATTTCGATTCGTTCCAGCCAACGGTCAATACGCTTTTCGGCCTCGGCGCGCGGCAAGCCCTTCAACTCGGCGAAGAAAACCAGTTGGTCGCCGACCTTCATCTTTTTGTACAAACCGCGATCTTCGGGCAGATAGCCGACTCGCTCCTGTAACTTTTCGGAATTGTGGGACGCCATAGGTTGTCCGAACAGGCGAATTTCTCCGGCGTCCGGCATGGTGATGTTGACGATCATTCGAATCGTAGTGGATTTGCCTGCGCCATTCGGCCCCAGCAAACCGAAGATGCTGCCCTCTTTTACTTCGAGCGAAAGATCGTTGACGGCGACAAAATCACCGTAACTTTTGCGGATTTGATGAACGGAGATTGCATTGGACATAAGTTTTGATTGTTGAGTGGATTGAAAGCGGGCGCATGCTACTTCAGGCAAATGTGATTGCCAACTCCACGCCTGACAGAAACAAAGTAGCGCGAACTGTCCGGTTTGCGTCTTGCGGGTGGCGCATATCGAGACGAAGTGAGGCTGCCAATAAGCTGCTTGCCGAAACGCAAACTGGACAGTTCGCACTACAACTTCATCTCCAAAAAGGTATTTCGACTCGACGCCTGTCTCGACGCTCGGCTATAATCCCGCCCGGTTCAATGCTTCCAAGTTCCGATTCCCAAAACCTTTTCTGCAAACGAGTGCGAGAAAAATCTGATGGCTAGTTTCCGAATCAGAACGCCAGCCGAATACCTGAAACTTCTGTGGCGGCGTCGTTATTTTGTATTGGTTCCTGCTTTGATCGTAACCGGCGCGCTGGGTTATTCGATCAACAAACTTCCGAACGTTTACGAATCGCGCACCACCATCATCGTTGATCCGCCGAAGGTTTCGGCCAGTTATGTCCAGCCTGTCAATCAGATTGATTTGAATTCGCGGCTCAACTCCATTCAAAAACAGGTCACCAGCCGGACGGAGCTTCAACGACTGATTAACCGTTACAACCTTTACCCGGAGTTGATGGCTCGGAACACGCCCATCGAACTGGTGATTGACGAGATGAACCGGTTCATTTACGTCCAACCATATAGCGCGGCGTCGGGCATTTATGCTTTTCAAATTTCCTATCGCGGCCCAGACCCTCGAACCGTTCGCGATGTGACGGCTGAACTGGCTGCGCGATTCATTGACGCCAACTCCGACGAAACCCGTCGCCAGGTTTACACCACGATTGACCTGTTGGAAGGCCGCATCAACGAAGTCAAAACCGAACTGGAAAAGATCGAATCGGCGCGGGCCGGTTTTCTGGTCACCAATCCTGACGCCGTCAGCGGCCAGGAGCAGAACATGCTGGGCCAGATGAATTCCCTGAGCATGATTCGCCAGTCGCAACAGAACTCTGTTGATTCGCTGCGCAGCCAGATCACCATGAGCGAACAGGTGCTGGGCAATTTGAAAACTCAGGATAATTTTGAGCCTGAAGCCCCGCTGGCCGCCGGACAAATCGAAGGCCAATTGCGCTCCAAGCGGGCTGAATACGAAGCCCAGATGAAACAACTGCTGATTACTTACACGGAAAAATATCCAGAAGTCATCAAGTTGCGAGTGCAGATTGATTCAGTCAACCGCGAACTGGAAGACCTGAAAAACAAAACCGAGCAGGAACGTCTGGCCAAACGCGCAGCGCGAACGAACAATCCGCAAATCGCTCAACTGGACATCAAACTAACCGCCGACCGCCGCGACCTTCAGAGAAAAGAAGCAGAGCTTGAACAAACCAACCGCCAGTTGGCCGAACTGCAAGGCCGCTTGCGGCATTCGCCAATTCTGGCCACCGAAGCGACAAAGATCGAACGCGATTACAACACCCTGCGAAAACGTTACGAAGATTTGCTTTCAATGCGCGACAACGCCCGGTTCGGCGCAAAGGTCATCAACGATTTCAGCGGAGAAACATTCCGCATGGCCGACCCGGCGAATCTGCCCGAAGCTCCATCATCGCCGAAACGAAACATGCTTTACCCGATGGCGCTGCTCTTGGGGTTACTGACAGGTTTGATCGCCGCCGCCGCCATCGAAGCCCGCGCTCTGCTGACCATCCGCGACGCGCGCGACGTGACCCATTACACTCAATTGCCGCTGTTGATCACCGTGCCGAAAATTACGACCGAACAGGAACTTCGCCGACAAACAATGCTGGTAGCGGCAAAGGTTTTCGGCTTGATGGTGTTTGTGCCGCTGGCGGCGTTTCTGCTTTACCACGGAATCAAAATCTCGCGCGTGCTGAGTATGGTGACGGGGAGTTATTGATGAAAAATTGTGAGTGCGTACCTCTACGCCGCGCTAGCGGCGGCTGATTTTAGCCGTGGGTTTCAACCCACGGTATGAGTGCGATATTTCTCTTCGTCGCGTCAGCGACGGCTGAATTCAATCGTCGCTGACGCGACGTGAAGAGCCTTCTTGCCCTACCCGGCGTTGAAACGCCGGGCTAAATTCAAGCGCCGCTAATGCGGCGAAGAAGCTGGTCAGTATGAAAAGCAGCATTAACCTCAAACCCATTATTTCCGAAACCGGCGAAACGCCAGACAGTCAGTTGGAATTATTCGCGCTGATGAGTCTTGGCGTTCTGGAATCGCTGTCCAGCGGATTGATGAGCGCCACAGAGGCAGTTCGCGTCTTTTTCAATGCCGAAAATTGTTTGTTCGTCCGGCAATCTCTGAGCGAGAAAATGGCTGACGAGTTCATGAGCCACGGCGTGCAATTGCCGGATTTGTTTGAGGCTCTGCCTTCTGAAAAAGTGCAACGCGAATTTCACCGCGAACTGACGACGATGCGTTCTCTTTGCCTGCAACTTCTTGAAGAGGAGCGGCTGGCGGCTTAACTCACGATATGTACCTGCAATTTTACGGACTCCGCGACATTCCATTTAGCCTGACGCCCGACCCGCGTTTCCTGTACTTCACGGCCAGTCACCGCGAAGTTATGGCGAATTTGCATTACGGCATTCAGCACGGCAAAGGCTTGATCGTGGCAACGGGCGAGGTTGGAACCGGAAAGACTACGATGTTGCGGGCCATGATTTCGCGGATGGATCGCAGCGTGCTGACTTCTTACATTTTCAATCCGGGTTTGACCGTGTCGGAGCTTTATCAGCATCTGGCCGCCGATTTCGGCTTTGCGCCTTACACGTCAAAGGCCGATGCGCTGCAAAAATTCGGGCGTTTGCTGATGATGCGCCATTCACGAGGATTGCGGACGGTGCTGGTG
>JAGNMH010000716.1 GCA_017991275.1 Acidobacteriota bacterium | reverse complement strand
CGGCGCCAAGTTGAGATAACTTTTTTCTCCCACGAAGTCACACGAAGAAAGCACGAAGTAGGAAAGAGAAGAGGCGGAAATAGACAGGATTTACAGGATTGAACAAGATTGGCGTTAGTTCTGTTCATTCTGTTCGATCTCGATTATCCATCCTGTTGAATCCTGTAAATCTTGTCTAAAGGTTCTTCTTCTCTTCGTGTCCTCTTAGTGTGACTTCGTGGGAGAAGTTTCAGGAGACACAATGAAACATCACAAGCTGAATGAAATTCCCGAAGAGCAAGTCAACAGTCTGTTTTCGCGCCGCTTTTTCACCGGCGAAAAAATCACTATGGCTTTTCTGACCATCAAAAAAGGCAGCGTCGTCCCGCGTCACAGCCACGACAGCGAACAGTTCAGTTATTGCATCAGCGGTTCGCTGAATTTCAAAATCGGCGACGAAGAACTGGTCTTGCGCGCAGGCGAACTGGTTGAAATTCCTTCCAATGTTCCGCACGAAGCCTTTGCTGCAGAAGATTTTACCGGCATTGATGTCTTCAGCCCGATCCGTGCCGACTGGCGCGACGGCACAGACGCTTATCTGCGACAACAGAAATAATCTAGGTGGTTGTTCCGCCTTTGGGCGATTGAATCGAGCTCCCACCTTCGGGTGAGAAAAAGTTGGCTTGCGCTGGTGATGTACCGGCGCGAGCCTTTTTCATAAGATATTCGGTAGCTGTAAACTCACAGTCCATGCCTACCAAATCTATTGCCACAATTTTATTTGCTGCTTTGTTGTTGGCCGCTGGTTCGGCGCATCAAAAGCCTTCTGTCGTATTTACCGACGCCACAAAAAACGCTGGGATCAACTTCGTCAACGCTTCGTCTGCCGAAAAGAAATACATCGTCGAAAGTATGGGCGGCGGAGTGGCGATGTTCGACTTCGACGGCGACGGGCGGCTGGATATTTATCTGCTCAATTCGTATTCGGTCGAAGCTGCACTTTCCAAAAAGCCTCGTCCAGCGGCAGCGCTTTACCGTAATTTGGGCGGCGGCAAGTTTGAAGAGGTGGCGGCAAAAGCCGGAATCGCCGACCCCGGTTGGGCGATGGGAGTTTCGGTCGCCGATTTCGACAACGACGGCGATGACGATCTTTATGTGACCTGCTTCAGCGCGAACAAACTGTATCGAAATTCCGGCGGCAAGTTTGAAGACGTGACGGCCAAAGCCGGAGTTGGTGATGCGCGGTTTTCGACAGGCTCTGCGTGGGGGGATTACGACCGCGATGGCGACCTGGATTTATTCGTCACAAATTACGTCGAGTTTTCGCTGAATAAACTGCCGCAGTTTGGCAAGGGCGAAACCTGTCGTTATCGCAACGTAGAAGTTCAGTGCGGGCCGCGCGGTTTGCCGGGCGCTGGCGATTCGCTTTATCGGAATAACGGCGACGGCACTTTCACCGATGTCAGCAAACAAGCGAAGGTCGAAGACGCCAACGGATTTTACGGTTTGGGTGTCATTTGGACGGATTTCGATGATGACGGCTGGCCGGATATTTTTGTCGCCAATGACGCCACGCCGAATTACGCTTATCGCAACAACCACGACGGCACGTTCACCGAAATGGGTTTGATGCTGGGCGTGGCGGTTGACGAAAACGGTGTCGAGCAAGGTTCGATGGGAATTTCCGTCGCCGATTATGACCGAGACGGACACCTGGATTTTGTGGTCACGAACTTCGCCGAACAATACAACTCGATTTATCACAAGAACGCCGACGGCAGCTTCAGCGACGTTTCACGCTCAACCAAAACCGCAGACGCCAGCATCCCTTTGGTCGGATGGGGCGTGAAGTTTTTCGACGCCGACAACGACGGCTGGCCGGATTTGTTTGTCGTCAACGGCCACGTTTACCCGCAAATCGAAGGCGCGTTTCCCGGCGGTCAGTATGGCCAGCGCAAACTGTTTTATCGCAATCTGCACAATGGCGCTTTCGCCGACATGTCGAACGGAGTTGGCGAAGCTTTGGCTGTTCGCCGCGCTTCGCGTGGAGCAGCCTTTGGCGATTACGACGAAGACGGCGACATTGACGTGATCGTCAACGAACTGGACGGCGCGCCGATGCTGCTTCGCAACGAAACCGGATCGAAGTCCGGCAACTGGCTTGGCCTGAAACTGATTGGAACCAAATCAAATCGCAATGCGGTCGGCGCTCGTGTTGAAATGAAGGCAGGCGGCTTGACGCAGGTTGACGAAGTCCGCGCAGGCGACAGCTACATTTCGCATTCAGACTGGCGATTGCATTTCGGGCTTGGCGCCGCGACGACTGTGGACGAAATCAAAATTCGCTGGCCGAATGGAAAGCTTGAAACGATAACGAAAGTTGCCGCGAATCGTGAGTTGAAGGTTGTCGAAAAGTGATTACGGCTTCGGAGTGTTGGCACGATCTTTCTTTAATTGCTCGGCTTTCAGCTTTTGGACTTCGGCAAATTCGCGCGCGGCGTCTTCGCGGCGGCCAAGTTGCTGGTAAACGCGGGCCAGCAGGTAGCGCAGTTCGTGATCGCCGGATTTTTTGGCGGCGGCTTTTTCCAGCGGTTTAACGGCTTCGGCGGCTTTACCTTGCTTGAAAAGAATCTTGCCGTGCAGCGCATTGACTTCAGCCGATTCGGAATCGAAGTTCAGCAACTCAGCCAAATGTTTGGCGGCGACTTCGATGTTTCCTTCCGCTTCATTCACATAAGCCAGGTAATAAATCGTCGCGCGATCTTTAGGCGAGCGGCGAAGCTCGGCTTCAAATGCAGCCAAAGCTTCTTTGTTGCGACCGAGTTGTTGCGCGGCCAGACCCCGCGAGTAATTCAGCTTTGGCAAATCAGGGTTCAGCTTTTCGGCGGCTTGAAGTTCAGAAATTGCGCGTTCGTATTCGCGCCCGGCCAAGAAAGCCTGCCCCTTCAGCAGATGTGACGCAGGTCGCCCGGCTGGTAATTTTTCAAGCTGTTCAATCGCCCAGCGCAATTCCGGTTTTTCCAGCCGAAGATAAGCCAGTCCCAAACTATAAAGCGCCGCAGCATCCTGCCCAGTCACCTGCAAGTTCATCTCAAGCTGCTTGATCGCTTCAGCGTCGCGTCCGAGTTCAACTAGCGAAATTCCCATCAACTGCCGGGCCTGCGCGGAATCCGGCTGCCTCTCAAGGAAGCTATTGAGCGATTCGACCGCTTTCGCAAACTGTCCGGCGCGGTAATGGGCTATGCCCAGATTAAGTTTGATCGGCGTCAGGCTGGGATTCAGTCGCAACGCAGTTTCGTAACTGGCAATGGCTTCATCGTATTTACCTAGCCGCGCCAGCACGACTCCCAGATTGGCATGAGCTTCGACGTAGTTGGGTTTGAACTTAATGATGGCTCGGTATTCGGCAGCAGCTTCGCCCAGCTTGCCTTGCTGTTGCAGAGCGACTGCGCGATTGAATTGGGCTGCCAAATTGTTGGC
>JAGNMH010000067.1 GCA_017991275.1 Acidobacteriota bacterium | reverse complement strand
AGTTGGATCGAACGACATGCCACTCCAATTCATACCGCCGACATTGCCGGGAATCGCCAACGTGCCTTTCACACTGGGCGGCGTGTAAATGCCTTCGTTGCGCAGGCTGGCGATTTTGTCTCGACAATACGCGCGGTCTTTGTCGGTCAAGCCCCAGGCGTCTTCGGCTTTCAGTTGATGCGGAACCAACGGGCGAGGCAATTTCGGAAAGGGCTGAGTCGCCGAAGCCTGCTCGCCGGGAACGTCGCTTTTCGGAACCGGGCGTTCTTCAATCGGAAAAACTGGCTTGCCGTCTCGACGGTCGAGCACAAACAGCATTCCCATTTTCGTGCCGATGACGACAGCGGGAATTTCTTTGCCTTGTTGTTTAATGTTGATCAACATCGGCTGGGCGGGCACGTCGTAATCCCACAAATCGTGATGCACGACCTGAAAATGCCAGACGACTTTGCCGGTCGAAGCTTTGATGGCAACGACTGAGTTAGCGTATCGGTTATCGCCTTTGCGTTCGCCGCCATAAAAATCCGGGCTGGGGCTGCTGGTTGGAATGAAAACCAGATCACGTTCAGCGTCGGCGGAGATGATTGACCAGGCGTTGGCCGCCCCGGTTTTGGTTGAGCTTTCTCCCGCCCAGGTTTTGTGCGCCGGGTCTTTTTCGGCAGTCGGAATCGGATCGAAACTCCAGCGCAGCTTGCCTGTCACAGTGTCGTAAGCGCGCACCACGCCGCGCTCCATTTCAACTCCGCCGTTGTCGCCGATGGCTGAACCGACGACGACCAGGTTGCCAATCACGGCCGGGGGCGAAGTCACCTGATAATTTTGATAATCGTTGTACTTCCCGAACCGCACATCGCGTTTCAAATCCACTTGACCGTTTTCTCCAAAGTCGGAAATCGTTTTGCCTGTCGCTGCATCCAGCGCAATCAATCGCGCATCCAGCGTGGCGACAAAAATCCGGCGCGAAGCTTTTTTCTTATCCGTTGCCGCAGGCCACGCCGACACTCCGCGCGAAGTCTGTTCGGAATATCGGCGATCTAGCGCGATCTGCGGGTCGAATATCCATTTTTCAGCGCCCGTCGCCGGGTCAAGCGCAATAACACGGCTGTACGGCGTCGTCAGATACAGCAATCCATCCACCAGAATCGGCGTTGATTCAAAAGCTGCGTTTTTCGCTCCGGCGGCTTTTACTTCCTCAGCGCCGGTTCGGTAAGTCCAGGCGTTTTTTAGCTTGGCGATGTTGCCGCGATTGATTTGGTCGAGCGGCGAAAACCGCAAACCTCCGGCGTCGCGTCCATAAGCCGACCAGTCGCCGGACAATTTTTGTTTCTGAGCATCAGCGACGGTCAAGGCCGCAAAGACGATCAACAACGACAGGAAAAACATTCTGCGAAGCATGATTCCTCCTCGAAAAAGGTTGGTGATTTTCGGTCAGGTAGTTGGTTATAAACCCTGACACAGATACGCATAATGGGCGCTTGATTGTTCAAACGAATTTTCCGAACGTACCAATTTTGTCGGCGGTGTTTTAGTATGCGTTCGTTGCCGACACGGTTACACCAATCACCAAAATTCAAACTTGTGGAGAAAACGATGCAAGTCAAAAAGCAGGCGAAAGTCTACGATGTCGTAGTCATCGGTTCGGGAGCTTCGGGCGGAATGGCTGCCTGGAATCTGACTCGACAAGGCGTCAATGTTTTGCTGCTGGACGCTGGCGGGCGATTTGACCGCTCGAAGTTCTGGACTCACGTGCTGCCTTATGAAGCGCGCGAACGTCAGGCTCGTGGCGAACACGCTCCGCAGTTTTATCTGAGCAAGACCGAACAGCCTGTGCTGACTCCGCCGGATCAACCGTTTGATCTGATTCGCGTTTGGGGAGTCGGCGGCAAAACCAACGTTTGGGGACGAGTTTCGCTGCGATATTCCGACGTTGATTTCAAAGTCAACGACGGTTACGGCATCTCCTGGCCGATTGAATACAAAGACATCAAACCTTACTACGACAAAGTTGACCAGTTGATTGGCGTCAACGGCGGCGACGAAGACCTGGACGTTTTGCCCGGCAGCAAATTCCACATGCCTCCGCCGCGTCCGCGTTGCGGAGAAATGATTTTGAAAAAATCTGCCGCCAGCGTTGGCATTCAAATCGTGTCCGGTCGCAGAGCCGTGATGACGCGCAATCACAATGGCTGGCCCGCTTGCCATTACTGTGGACGTTGCGGCGCGGGTTGCGACACGGGCAGCTTTTTCAACTCCGCCGATCATCTGCTGCCCGTAGCCGCGAAAACCGGCAAGCTTGAAATCAGAACCAACGCAGTCGTCGCCCGCATCCTGACCGACAAAGAAGGCAAGGCGAGCGGCGTTCAATACTTCGACCGCAACACCAAAGCTGAAACTCAGGTTCGTGCTCGCGTAGTCGTACTGGGAGCTTCGGCGATTGATTCGACGCGCATCCTGCTGAATTCCAAGTCGGCGATTTATCCAAACGGCATAGGCAACACTTCGGGCGTGATCGGTAAATACCTGTGCGAACAGTTTCGCTTTCACGCCAGAGCTTTTCTGCCTCAATTGTTCGGTCAGGCGACTTCAAATGACGACGGCATTGGCGGCGAACACATTTACATGCCCAGGTTCAATCACCGTGGAGCCAAACGCGATTACGCTCGCGGATTCGGCATGCAGTTCTGGGGCATAGGCTGCCAAACAAACGCAGGCTGGGGCAAAGGCTTGCCGGGGTTCGGCGCTGATCTGAAAGCCAATGTTCGCAAACGTTACCCTTCGTGGATTGAGCTTCATCCTTACGGCGAGGTTCCTCCGCGCGCGGAAAATCGTGTCGAAGTTGACGAAACCAAAACCGACAAATACGGAGTGCCGCTGCCGAAGTTGATAATGAGTTACGGCGACAACGAACAGAAAATGATGAAGGAAATGTACGACACGACCGAACAAATCCTGCACGCGGCCAAAGCCGAAATCGTCCAATTCAAGCGCGGCGATTACGACATTCCGGGCACGGCCATTCACGAACACGGAACCTGCCGCATGGGCAGCGATCCGAAGACTTCGGCGCTTAACAGCTTCAACCAAATGCACGCCGTCAAAAACCTGTTCGTTGTTGACGGCAGCTCGTTCCCGTCGGCGACTGAAAAGAACCCTACGCTGACAATTCTGGCCATCGCCTGGCGCGCCAGCGATTATCTGGCCGAACAAATGAAGAGGGGGAATTTGTAAGCAGTGGACAAGTTGTGGCTTTTCCAAATTTCCCGTTGGCTGGTCGCAGTCATTTCGCGGCTATATTTCCGAATCGAATTTGAAGGCGTCGAGCGCGTGCCGAAATCCGGCGCGATGATCCTGGCTCCAAACCACGTCAGCTACCTTGATCCGTTGTGGGTTTCGATTCCGATCCGCCGACCGTTGCGGTATATGACCTGGGACAGGATGACTCGGCTGCCGCTGCTGGGGCCGTTGATGTTGGCGTATGGATCGTTTCCGGTGAACGTGGAAAAAGGTGATCGAGCCGCGTTGAAAGCTTCGCTGGAACAGTTGCGAGCCGATGGCGGGTTGATGGTCTTTCCTGAAGGCGCACGAACCAAATCAGGGCATTTGGAAGAATTCAAACCCGGCGTCATCCGACTGGCGCTGGATACCGGAGCGCCAATTGTGCCTGTGACGATCATAGGCGGTTACAGTGCGTTTTGCCGCCATCATTACTTCCCTCGTCCATTCAAAGTCCGTGTCGTTTACCACGAACCTATTCGCCTGGTTCCCCCAACCGACAAATCCGAGTTGAAACAATACCTGCAAGATCAAGTAAACCAAGTGCGGTCAATCGTTGCTTCAGGTTTGCCGCAACGTTTGAATACCGAACTTTCAGATGGCGTTCAGGCGTCATAAAAGCTAGGTGAACTTACTTGCGCCAAAACCGCTGGCCATGCTTTATTCTGAAAACTTAAACGACCAATCCTGCAAACAACCACAAAACACCGATGGCACGATACATATCAGATGAAACCAGACGTAAGTTAATGGAAGTGGCAAAAGCCAGATGGGCCAGAACCGTTTCAGGCAAAAAAGCCGCCCAGCAACCACAACCAAAACCAAAATCTCAACCAAGCAATTCAATAAATCCTTTGGTTGCCAAGCTGGATACCAAAGACTTTGTCAGGCGAGCCGGTTCAGCCGTTGCCGTTCGCGGGATTTCTTATTTTTCCGATAAGAGCCGATTCAAGCTGGAAGAATTGACTGAAAGCTCCGCCACTGTTCAGGTGCGCGGAAGTCAGCTTTACGAGGTGATTTTCGACCTGGGAGCCGATGGAGAAATCGTCGCGGCCTGTGAATGCCCATACGAAGAATACGACGTAGAAATTATCTGCAAACACAAGGTCGCGGCGGCGATGTTTCTGAAGGCGAATTACCAAACTTCAAAGCCGAGCGTTACATCAAAAACCGATGCCTTAGTCAAAACCGATTACCAAATCGAACCGGTAAAACCGGAACCGTCTTCGTTGTGGCGCGAAAGCCTGGCTGGCTTGCTGCAAAGCAGTGTGGTTCCGGCCAAATCGTCCACGTCAAAGGCCATTCTGTTTTTCTCATTCATTCGCCGTAATCATCAATTCGTGCTGCAACCCGGCGTTGTGATGGAATCCGCAATTCCGCCGGAGCTTTGGCCGGAACTCCAAAACGACCGCGCAGCTCTCAGCGATTACCTGATAAAAAACAGCTACAACTTCTTTGGACGGGTTTACCCCTTGCAATCTTATCAGGCGAATGTTTATCAAATTGCCAATGCTTCGCCGGAGCTACAAGCGTTGGCTTTTCAGGTAGCCGGTTCTTCGCAATCCAATTATTACGATTACAGATATGACAGGTATGGTTACAACACACCGCCAATCCAGAACAGTAACTTTTGGCCGGCGATGTCAAACGCGCTGGTGTTTCGCGGAGACGAACAGCGGTTGATCAAATCGCCGCTGACAGTTCTGCCCGGTTTGGCGCAGGTTGAACTGGAAGTGCAGCGCGACGCCGACGGTATAAATCTGTCGCCCGTGCTGAAGCTATCAAATCGAACTTTCAAACTGAACACGCCAGGGTTGGAAACGTTCAACACTTCGCCGCTGTGGTTGAAACTGGGCGAAGAGATTTTTCAGGCCGGGCTGGAATCGTGGAAGTTCGATCAGTTGCGAAAGCAAAAAGATGTCGTCATTCCGCCTGAAGAAACAAACGAATTTTTCCAGCGCAATTTCCCTCAACTGGCGACTTCTTATGAACTGACAGGCGATTCGCTGACTGGCGACACGCTGACCGGCCAAGCGCCTCAACCGCGAATTTATCTGACCGAACACGATCAACAATTGCGCATTTTTCTGCGCTTCGCTTACGGCGGCTTAGATTGCATCGCAGCCAAAAAACCGCCGAGCTTCAGTTATGTCCACGACACCGAAACCGATCTGGCGGTGAAAATCGAACGGCAGCCCGAAGCTGAAAGTCAGTGGTGGACGCGGTTGGGAACTACGGAATTCGGTTTGAAATGCGGCAACCTGAAAGAGGGATTGACGCAGGACACTTTCCTGCTCAGAAAAATCGTTCACCCATTCGACTTCCTGAAAAATCAGATTCCCAAACTGACCGCCGCTGGCGTGGAAGTTTTTGGCGAAGCCGAATTGACGCTGGCCAAAGTCAATCACTCCAAGCCGACAATCTCGTTCAACGTTACTTCGGGCATTGACTGGTTCGACGTTAAGGCCGTCATCAACTTTGGCGAACTGGAAGTTTCGCTGGCCGAAATTCGCAAATCGCTTCGTAAGAAAGAACGCTTCATCAAACTGGCCGACGGTTCCATCGGAGAAATCCCAGACGAATGGCTGGACAAATACAAACACCTGTTTGGATTGAGCGAAACCAAAGAAGACGGTTTTCGCGTGGCGCGCCATCATCTGACCTTGCTGGATCAGTTGTTCAACGACAACGAACAGATTACCGCCGACAAGAAATTTGAGGTGGAGCGCGAATGGCTGAAAAATTTTCAGGGAATCGCCGAACAACCGTTGCCAACGAATTTCACTGGCGAGCTTCGTCCTTATCAAAAAGCCGGATTCGATTGGCTGCACTTTCTGCGCGAAGCCCGATTCGGCGGTTGCCTGGCCGACGATATGGGAACAGGCAAAACCATTCAGGCGCTGTGCTTTCTGCAATCGTTGAAAGAACAATACGAAGAGCGCAACAAGCGCAAACGGAAGAAAGAACCGCGCGCAGCGCATTTGCTGGTAGTTCCGCGTTCGCTGGTGACGAACTGGGAACGCGAAGCCGAAAAGTTCGCGCCGGGTTTACGCATCCTGAACTTTTCAAATGCCGAGCGTGCGGCTGACATCAAAGAGTTCGACGATTACGACATTGTGGTGACGACTTACGGAATTTTGCTGCGCGAAGTCGAACGGCTGGTTGAATACGAATTCGACACAGTGATTCTGGACGAAGCTCAGGCGATCAAAAATCCTGTTTCGGAATCGGCCAAATCGGTTCGGCTGTTGAAATGCCGTAATCGGCTGACTCTGACCGGCACCCCGGTTGAAAACAACACGTTTGAACTTTGGTCACAATTCGCATTTCTGAATCCAGGCCTGCTTGGTTCGGCGGATTACTTCCGCCAGGAATTCACCAATCCAATCGAACGCCAGCAAAACGAAGACACAACCAAAAGTCTGCGGCGACTGGTTTATCCGTTCATACTTCGGCGAACGAAAGATCAGGTCGCGCTGGATTTGCCGCCGCGCAGCGAAAAAATCCTGTGGAACGAAATGGAGCCTGCTCAGCGCAAGCTTTACAACCTGACGCGCGACGAATACCGCGCCAAGATTCTGAAACTGATTGAAGACAAAGGAGTCAAAGACGCCCGCTTCAGAATTCTGGAAGGCCTGTTGCGGCTGCGCCAGATTTGCAACCATCCGAAACTGGTTCAGCCCACATACAAAGGCTCGTCGGCCAAGCTGGATACGTTGATGGAAAATCTGGAAACGCTTGGAGCCGAAGGCCACAAGGCGCTGATCTTTTCGCAGTTCGTTCAGATGCTGAAACTGATCGAAGCCTCGCTGAAGAAGGCAAAGATTCCCTACACTTATCTGGACGGTTCAACCATCAACCGGCAAGCTCGCGTAGACACTTTTCAAACCGACGAAAAAATCAAAGTCTTCCTGATCAGCCTGAAAGCCGGCGGAGTCGGCCTAAACCTGACCGCTGCCGATTACGTCATTCACGTTGACCCGTGGTGGAACCCTGCGGTTGAAATGCAGGCCACCGACCGCGCTCATCGCATAGGTCAGGACAAGCCGGTCTTCGTTTACAAATTGATGATGCGGGATTCGGTGGAAGAAAAGATTTTGCAGCTTCAGGAGCGCAAACGAACACTGGTTAAACAACTGATTTCAACAGAGGCCGGGTTCTTCAAATCACTGACGGCTGACGACATTACCGCGCTGTTTTCCTAAGCCGGTTGAACAATCCCGATTGGCTTGTGCGGCGCGTCGAAAGTAATGTTTTGATAAATCTGGCTGAGTGAGAGTTCGCATCCCATGGTTTCCAACGTCACTTTATCGCTCAGTGAATTGAACTCACGATAAATCCACGAGGCGTCGGATTGTTTGATGAACTGGCTGATGTGAGGGCGATGCTGGGCAATCAACAGGTATTCGCTGAAAGCCGGAATGGATTTGTAATGCGTGAACTTGTCGCCTCGGTCATAAGTTTCGGTTGAATCGGAAAGCACTTTGATAATCAGCCAGGGATTTGTCAGCGCGTCCATTCCGCCAACTTTTTCAAACTGAGCCTGACCGCAAAGCTCCGAAAGGTCGCCATAACGATAAGGCGGCATGCTCGGAGCTTTGATCCGTATGTTGGCAGGGAGAAGCTGGCAGCCTTTAGCCATTAGGCGCGCTCCAGGAAAAATCTAGATGTTCATCTCAACCAAACCATGATTACGGCTAACGCCGCTCAGGTTGAAAATCTCTCCGTCCCGGAACTCTAACCGTTCTTCAGAATTCCGATCCAACTCTAAATACTCTTCCAGCGAAGACTTCAGTTTCGGCTGTGCTGACATCTTTATGGCTCCTTTCAGGTCAAGTTATACAGTGACAAAAGTAGACGCGCAGCCATGCGCGGTCAAATCAGACAATTTATTTGAAGGCTGTGCAAATTGAAATCTCACGCAAAGCCGCGAAGGCGCAAAGAAACCAAGGAGAGAAAGATGGCTTGTTTTCTTTTACTTCTTGGCGACTTTGCGACCTGGCGTGAACTGATTGATTCCATTGAAGATCAATTTGCACAGGCTTCAGTTAGCTGAAAACTGTACAAATTAAAACGACTTATTTTCAACGAGTTAAGGCAGTGCGTTTATGGAGCGCGCGACTTGTCGCCGCTTTTCGTTCCTGGTCATAACCTTGCTGTCCCGGTCAACTTCAACTTGAGAATGCAAAGCTGCGACGAGTCGCGCGCTCCAAACTGCGCGTCTGATTTATGCACAGGCTTCAAATAAGAATGCTGCGGCTCGATACTGCTTTTCCAATTCAGTCGCGATTTTTGATTCAAACTGCACTGCTCAAGGCTTGATTCCGTTTGGCCTGACAGGCCAAACTGCGGTGTGTTCTGTCCGCGAGACCTGACAGGCCGTCAATCAATTCAAACCATTCGCTGAGCAAGACCAGATGCAACCAATCAAATCATTCGTTGACGCGAAGTCCGAAAGCTACCAGTCGAATTACGCCGCCAACCTGGCAAGCGTCGAACGGCTGAAAGAAGAACTGAAAAAATCCACGCTGGGCGGAGGCGAACAGTACGTCAAACGCCACATCGCTCGCGGCAAGCTGCTGCCACGCGAACGCATAGAAATGCTGCTGGACGAAGGCTCGTACTTTCTGGAAGTCGCTCCGCTGGCTGGCGTAAACATGGAAGCCGAATTCGTAGGCGCTGGCGTGGTCGGCGGAGTCGGGCTGGTTTCCGGTCGCCAGTGCTTCATCATCGCCAACGAAGCCACAGTCAAAGGCGGCGCGGTCAGCGAAATCGGTTCGCGCAAAAATGGGCGGCTGGCCGAAATCGTAGCCACCAATCATCTGCCTTCGATCTCTCTGGTTGAATCCGCCGGAGCCGATCTGCCCGTTCAGCACAAAATCTTCGTGCCGGGTGGCGCTGGCTTCAAAGAAATAACTCGGCGGTCAAAGAACCGCATTCCCAGCATTTCTGTAGTTTTCGGCAATTCCACAGCAGGCGGAGCTTACTTGCCCGGAATGTCCGATTATGTGGTGATGATTAAGAAGCAGGCTCAGGTTTTTCTGGGCGGGCCGCCGCTGGTCAAGATGGCTACGGGTGAAATTGTTGACGAAGAATCCTTGGGCGGAGCCGAAATGCACTCCAAGATTTCCGGCCTTTCGGATTATCTGGCGGAAGACGAACAGGACGGTTTGAGAATCGCTCGCCAGATCGTCGCTCACTTAAAACCGAGCATCGTTCCAAACCGTGAAGCCAACGAAGAACCGCTTTATCCAGCCGATGAGTTGCTGGGCGTTGTGTCCGCAGATGTTCGCGTGCCTTACGATGTGAAAGAAGTCATCGCTCGTCTGGTTGACGGTTCGCGGTTTGAAGAATTCAAGCCGCTTTACGGTTCGACTCTGGTGACAGGCTGGGCGCGAATTCACGGCTTTCTGGTCGGCATTCTTGGCAACAACGGAGTCCTGCTTTCGGAATCCGCAGGCAAAGGCGCGCAATTCATTCAGCTTTGCAATCAGCAAAGCATCCCGCTGGTCTTTCTGCAAAACATCACTGGCTTTATGGTCGGGCGCAATTACGAAGAGCAGGGCATCATTCGCAACGGCGCCAAGCTGATCAACGCCGTCTCGAATTCGACCGTCCCGGCGATAACCGTGATGATCGGCAGCAGTTACGGCGCAGGCAATTACGCCATGTGCGGCAGAGCTTACGATCCGCGATTCGTTTTCACCTGGCCGAACCATCGCATAGCCGTTATGGGCGGCCAGCAGTTGGCCGGAGTTATGGACATCATCAAACGCGACGCAGCCGCCCGCGCCAAAGTCGAATTCGACGAAGCCAAAGCCGCCATTGCCAAACAAATGCTGGAAGCGCAAATCGAAAAAGAATCCGATCCTTATTTTGCGACGGCTCGGCTGTGGGACGACGGCATCATTGACCCGCGTGAAACCCGTACGGTGCTGGCCATCGCGCTGATGACCGCGCACCAAAAACCTTTTGAGGGCGCAATGGAATGGGGCGTGTTTCGCCACTGAAAGGAAACCAACTATGAGCGCAATCCCTGCAATCATCGCCGCTATCGCTTCTATCACCGCAGCCGTGTTGGCGTTTTGGGCACAAAACCGCATCGCTAAAATGCAGACCGAAACCCAGGCCGGCATCGCCCGGCTGCAAGCCGAAAATCAGGCCAGTCTGGAAAAACTGAAAGACGAATTGCAGCAGCGGAAAGAGGTTCGGCAGAAAACCGACAAAGCCGAAGAAGTTTTGGCCAAATACCGCGAACCGTTGTTGCAAGCCGCCTATGAGCTGCAAAGCCGCCTTTTCAATATTACGCGTCAAGGGTTGCTGTACAACTTTTATACGCGGGGCAACGAACGCGACCGAGCCTACACCGTTGAAAACACGCTTTACGTGCTGGCGCAGTATCTGGCTTGGACAGAAATCATCCGGCGCGAAGTTCAGTTTCTTGATCTGGGCGAAATTGATTCGACTCGCAACCTGGCAAAGTTGCACGAGCGGATTCGCGCCATTCTGCTTTCGACGCGATACGGCAACGTGTTCAGAGTTTTTCGCGGCGAACAGCGCGCCATAGGCGAATTGATGATTATCAAACAAGACGGCATGGACGATTGCATCGGATATGCCGCGTTCGTCGCCAAACAGGACGAAGCTTTTCGTTTCTGGTTTGAGACTTTGCGACAGGGCGTGGACAAACTCGCCACAGATTTGAAGAGCGACAACGGTCGTTTGATTGACCTGCAAAACGCACTGATCGAATTGATCGAATACCTTGATCCGAACTTCGTACGGTTTGATAAGGATCGCTGCCAGAAGGCATAAGGCGATAGTGTCAGAGGCTTGAGGCTGGGGAACAGAGGTCAGAAGAGAGGCTTTATGGAAATAATAAAAAGCTATCGGGATTTGAAGGTTTGGCAAAAAGCCATGGAGTTAGTTTTGATGTGTTACAAGCTGACAGAAAAACTGCCGAAGACCGAAACCTATGGACTGAGCAGCAAAATTCAAAACACAGCTTCCAGTATTCCGGCATACATCGCTGATGGTCATAGTCGTGAAACTACAGGCGAATTTCTAACCCGGCTGTCATCGGTTTTGGGTTTTGTTGCAGCACTTGAAACTCATTTGCTGGCAACCGAAATGTTGTCATTCCTGCCAAATAATGAAATTCAGCCGACGTTAGATAAATGCGCCGAAGTTGGCAAAATGACCAACGGCTTGATGAAAAGCCTGAGAAGTAGTGGCCGCTCTAATCCCTGATCTCAAAACCCTATTCCCTGTCATTTCAAACAACCGGTATGAAACCTTTTCGCAAAATTCTAGTAGCCAATCGCGGCGAAATTGCTCTGCGCGTCATGCGAACCTGTCGCGCGATGGGCATTGCCACCGTCGCGGTTTATTCCGACGCCGACGCCAACGCGCCACACGTTCGCTTTGCCGACGAAGCTGTTCACATTGGGGCGGCTCCGGCCAAAGATTCTTATCTGAACGCCGAAAGAATTCTGGAAGCCGCCAAACTGACCGGCGCAGAAGCGATTCATCCCGGCTATGGCTTTTTGTCTGAAAACGCCGACTTTGCCGAAGCCTGCGCAACGGCTGGAATCGTTTTCATCGGCCCGCAAGCAAAAGCGATTCGCCAAATGGGTTTGAAAAGCCCTGCACGAAAACTGGCTGCGGCAGCCGGTTGCCCGGTTGTTCCCGGTTACGACGGCGAAGACCAGAGCGATAAGACCTTGCAGGCCGAAATCCTGAAGATCGGCTTTCCGGTTTTGATCAAAGCTTCGGCAGGCGGCGGCGGCAAAGGCATGCGTGTCGTCCGCAGCGAAAGCGAAATTGCCGAAGCCATCGAATCTGCTCGGCGCGAAGCTGAAAAAGCTTTTGGCAATGGCGCTTTGCTGCTGGAAAAATTCGTTGAACGCGCGCGTCACGTCGAAGTCCAAATCTTGGGCGACCAGCACGGCAACCTGGTTCACCTGTTCGAGCGTGATTGTTCGTTGCAACGTCGTCACCAAAAAGTGATTGAAGAAAGCCCTTCGCCCGCCGTCAGCCCGGAACTTCGCCAGCAAATGGGCGAAGCCGCCGTCAAAGTCGGCCAAGCCATCAACTACAGCAATGCCGGCACGGTCGAGTTTATTCTGACGCCTAACAACCAGTTTTACTTCATCGAAGTCAACACGCGATTGCAGGTGGAACATCCTGTGACTGAAGCAGTTACAGGCGTTGATCTGGTCAAACTGCAAATCGAAATTGCCGAAGGCAAACCGCTTCCGTTTACACAAAGCGAACTGAAAACCAGCGGCCACGCCATTGAAGCGCGGCTTTATGCCGAAGACCCGGCGAACGATTTTCTGCCCGCCACAGGCAAGCTGCACGATTGGCGATTGCCTGAAACCGTTGAAGGTTTGCGAATTGATTCCGGCGTAGAGGCGGGAAGCGAAGTCGGAATTTATTACGACCCGATGCTGGCGAAGCTGATCGCTCACGCCGACGACCGAGCGACTGCGATTCGCAAACTCAGCTATGCGTTGCGGCAATTGTCGGTTCAGGGCGTGACAACCAACCGCGAGTTTCTGCTTCGATTGGTTGAACACGCGGGCTTTGCCGAC
>JAGNMH010000066.1 GCA_017991275.1 Acidobacteriota bacterium | reverse complement strand
CGCCGTCTGCGTGCGTGAGGTCCCGCCAATAATCATCGCTCCCGGAGCATCACAACCCGAAGCTCCCGGTCGCGTGTCCAGCAAACGCACCGGGTGCGCCAACGGATAAAACTGCAATCCAGTTGCTCCGCCGCCTCCATTGATTGTCACGGAGTAAGCTCGCGTACCCTGACAGTCATTGGCGTCGGTGGCGCGGATGGTGAAATTGAATGTGCCAGCTTGTGTAGGCGTGCCAACAATCGCGCCTAGATTGTGCAGCGTTAATCCCGCTGGCAATGCTCCGGCGCTGACGGTGAATGAATATGGTTCCGTTGCTCCAATAACAGACAGCGGTTGTTGATAAGCCACCCCCGTTGTGCCATTCGGTAAAGTTGGCGGGTTAATAGTCAGCGTGCATGGAGGCAAAATCGTCAGCGTGTAGCTGCGCACGGCGGGGCATTGGCTCAGGAACGACCGCGCCGTGATGGTGAAGCGATACGTCCCCGGCGTGGTGGGCGTGCCAATCAGTCCGTCGTCATACACTAAGCCAGGCGGCAACGCGCCGCCGGATAGCGAGTAAACGAAGCCTTCGCCCGCCCTGCCGCCGCTGATGCTGAAGGGTTGGTTGTACACCACGCCGACCGTGCCGTTAGGCAGGCTGTCTGGATTGAGCGTGAGCGCGAAGCAGGTGGGGGCAGTGAAGGTGTAGACCGAACCTTGCAATTCGTTCGTGCCGATGGTGTCGCCCCGCGCGCCAACCACAATGGTGTCGCCGCTGAGCGCCACGGCTAGGCCGAAGTCATCGCTCGGTTGACCATCGTTGGCAATGAGCTGCTGTTGTTGCCGCCACGAACCAAGGCGAGTGAAGACATACGCCGCGCCTTGCAAGCTGTTGCGGCCATACGCGCCCGCCACCAGCGTATCGCCGCTCAGCGCGACCGCATAACCAAACTTGTTGGTAGCCGTGCCATCGTCAGCGGTCAGCTTTGGTTCCTGCACCCAGCTCGCTTCGCTGCGCGTGAATGGGTAAACCGCGCCTTGCGCGCTGAGGGTATTCTTTGACGCGCCAATGACCGCCGTGTCGCCATAGACCGCGACTGAGATGCCGAACCAATCCTCCGCCGCGCCGTCGCTGGCCGTGAGTTTGCGTTGAAACGCCCAGGCCGCATTGGCGCGGGCAAAAACATACGCCGCGCCTTGGTGTGCGTTTGTGCCGATCTTGGCATGCGGCGCTCCCACCATTAGGGTGTTGCCGCTGATTGCGACAGCCGTTCCAAAACGATCACCAAACGTGCCATCAGGGGCGAGCAGCTTTGGTCCTTGTTGCGCCCAAGCCGTGCCTGTGCGCGTGAAGACGTAAGCCGCGCCACGTAAACTGTCTTGGCCGACCGCGCCCACCACCAACGTGTCGCCTTCGAGCGCGATTTTGACGCCGAACAGATCACCCGGCGAACCATCAATCCCAACTGCGAAGAGTTTCTTTTGCATCGCCCACGTCGCGCCGTTGCGAATGAAAACGTAGGCCGCGCCTTGATCGGCGTTCCCGCCAATATCGGCGGATACCGCTCCGACCGCTAAGGTGTTGCCGCTCAGTGCGACGGCATGGCCGAAACCATCACGGGCCGCGCCGTCGGGGGCGGTGATTTTTCCTTGAAACGCCCAGCCCGCGCCATTGCGAATGTAAACGTATACCGCGCCCTGGTCTGTGTTTGTGCCGATTTTGGCATCTTCGACGCCCACAACCAGCACGTCGCCACTAATTGCCACAGCCTCCCCGAATTCATCATCCGCCGCGCCGTCATTGGCAATCAGCTTCGGTTGTTGAATGTGCTGGCTGTCGTGCAACGTGAAGGTGTAAGCCGCGCCCTGATCGGTGGAGGCGGCATCTGCACGATACGCGCCCACCAGCACCGTGTCGCCCTTGACCGCCACCGCGTAGCCGAAGCGGTCATCCGCATTGCCGACCTCCACACCGAGTTGGCCAACGAAAGTCATATTGTTGACCGCAAATACGTAAGCCGTCCGTTGATCCACGCCCGCCGCGTTCAAGCCGAGCGAAGCGCCAACGATCATCAAACCGCCGTCCATTGCTAACGACTCGCCGAAATGCGCCCCCGCCACCGGATTGGGCGCTCCGAAAAGCTGAACCAGCGTCCACGCCCCGGTCGCCCCGCGCCGGGCAAGCGCCACCGCCCCGCTATCGTTGCTGCCACGCAGGTGTATACCGATGGCGGCGAATTCGCCGCTGAGCGCTACGGCATTGCCGAATTGATCGCCGCCCCGCGCCTGAGCGCTATCGAGGTTGAGCCGCGGCTGTTGCGTCCACACCGTGCCGCTGCGGGTGAAGATGTAGGCCGCGCCTTGCCCGGAGGCGGTGATCGTCACGTTCGGCGCGCCGATGAGCGCCGTGTCGCCGTCCAACGCCACGCTGACGCCGAAACGGTCGCCGTCCACGGCGTCGTTCGACAGCAGACGCTGTTGCTGCGTCCACTGTGTGCCGTTGCGCACGAAGACATAAGCAGCGCCGGTCGTGAAAAACGACGGCGTAATCGTTTGCTGATACGCGCCGACCAGCGCCGTATTGCCGTCGAGCGCCACCGCCGCGCCGAACAACGCGCCCGCAAAGCCGCCGCTGGCGCCGAGCTTTTGTTGAAACGTCCACGTCGAGCCGCTGCGCACGAAAACATAGGCCGAACCAATGTCCGCATCCGTCCCCGCGTCGGATTCGGGCGCGCCGATCAGCGCAGTGTCGCCGCTGAGCGCCACCGCCGAACCGAACTTGTCGCCCGGCTGCCCATCGCCGGCGAAGAGCTTTTGCTGCAACGTCCAGTTCGTGCCGCTGCGCACGAAGACATAAACAGAGCCTTGATCGGTGTGCGTCACTTCGTCGTAAGGCGCGCCGATAATCGCCGTGTTGCCGTCCAGCGCCACCGCGTAACCGAACAGATCGAAGTCCGCGCCGTCATTCGCCAGCAATTGCTTTTGCAGGGTGAAGAGCGGATCAATCGTCAGCGGATATTCGGCATCGTGGTCAGCGACTTCGATCAAGACTTGAGAGTTGGCGACAGTCATTTTGGCAGCCACATTCACTCCACGCGCATCGCTCACCGCCAGCTTGCCGTATTCAATGGCTTGCCCGCTGCCGTTTCGCAGCGTGACTTGCTGGCTGTCTTCGCTGGCGTTCGCCCGCCAGCCTTCGCTGACTTGCAAAGCCAGACGCAGCGGATTTTGCGAATTGCGAATTGCCGATTGCGGACGTTCATCCAGCGTGAAGCCGTGCTCTAATCCCTCCACGCCGTTGACGAACCATTCGCTCATGCCTTCGCGTTCAATGGTGATTGTCTGTTTGTCGCCGCTGACTTTGCCCGGAGCGACAGCGCGCAGATCGTCGCCGTAACCGAGTTTGTTCAATCTGAGACTGACAACCGATGAATCTTTGTCAGTTTCTTTGGGTGCAATGCTGACGCTTGATTCAGTGACGTAAGCGTCATAACCCGCCGTCGGATTTGGCGCGTGCCAGGCCGAACGCCCCAGTGGCGATTGCTCCAGGCGGCTGACGCCGAATCGCGCCTGCTTCATGGCGGCTTGCAGCGATTCGTATTGGTCGTTTTGTTTTAATTGCTCCAACGCCGCTGCGCCTTGCGCGGTCGCAGATTCCGCCGGGAACTTGGTTCTGGTTCCTGTTAAGAAAATTGTCGCGCTAACCACGCACAGCGCGATGAAGGCTGTGCTCGCGACGATTCGTTTGATGTATCGTGAATTCATAGTGATCTCCTTTTCCTGTGTTGGTTCGCGTTTGAAGGCGAGTTTGTTTTTCACGCCACGCCTCACCGAAAAACATATGGGCAAGACCGGCGAGGTAAGTGACAAAGCCTGCAAGAGAGAAAAAAATTGTGAGCAGGGCGATGACTTTCAGCAGCAACAGCAAACTTGGAAACATCCCATCATTGATTCCGCTGAGTGTTTCGATTTCCATAACTTCTCCTGTTATGCGTGTCAGGCCGTTCAGCGAGCAGGCACACTTCGACCAGGGAATCACCCACACGGCGACTCCGAAGACTGTTCGTCAGTTCAAACTGCGTTTACTCGCAAGAGAAAACAGGGCGAGTGATTGTGGTTTTGATGGTTGAAAGCGAAGCGCGAGCAGCGATGGCTTCACTGCTGCTCGCGCTTGTTGGTGGTTTTAGTTTTTGGCCTTCGAGGCGGTCTTCTTGCCGGTCAATTGCTTGACCAGTTTTTCCACCGCTTGGAGCCGCGTTTCCAGATCGGCGTTCTGCTGTTTCAAATCAGCGTTACGCAGTTGCAGAGCTTCGTTGTCGCTTTTCAAGATTTCCAACTCGCCCTGCTGTTCCTGTATAGATTTGATGACCACGGGAATCAGCGTGGAGTAGTTCATGCCCAGCGTCGAATCCGCTTCGGTCGGTTGCACAACCGCTTCGGGAATTACCTGCTGCGTTTCCTGAGCGATGAAGCCGAGATGCTGCTGGCCATTGTTGTCGTCTTTCCACTGGAAGCTGACCGGGCGCAGTTGCATCAAATCCTTCAGGCCGTAACGCAGATTGGCGATGCCTTTCTTCATGCGGGCGTCCGAAGTTTGAATGGTTCCGTTGACGGCATACACGGCAGTCCAGCGTTTGGTCGGCGTGCCCAGCCGAAAGCCGTCGTTGGCGGGAAAAGCATCGCCCTGGAATCCGACTCTTCCCTGGAAAAAGCCTGCATAACCATTGACGCCTGCCAGCCCGTACACCCCCACGCTTTTTTCGCTCTGACCGATAATGCCGATGTTATCAGCGCTGGCGGCATAAACCGCTCCGCCAAATTCAAGCGCCGGTTGTTGATCCTCGACGTGCAGCCGATAAGCCAGGTTCGGATTCGATACGCCCAGGCCGACGAAACCGTTGGTATTAACCGTCATCGCGCGTTGGCCGCCGGCCCAGATGGACGTGCGCGTGCCGCTTGCGCCGTACACCAGCATTTCACCAGGCGCGATGCCGACTCCCGTGCCGGGAACTCCGACGTAACCTTTGCCAGCTGTGCCGTGATAAAAATCCCAGCCAGCCGCGAAACTGTTGTTTGATGCCGATTGAGCACGCGGCGGCAAAATGTCGCTGCTACCGGAAAAGATGTGCAGCTTCGACAGCGGATTCGTTCCGCCGATGGCGATGTTGTTGTTTGATTCGGCCATCACCGAATTGCCGACATTGGTCGTCGAGGTGAATTTCGCAATTCGCCCAATCGTCCCAGTCGCTGCCGCTGTCAATGCCGTTTTGCTTTCCGCCTTGGATTCCTGCGCTGTGTCGCGTGCAGGAACTTCGCGCGCGGCGACTTCTTCGGAATCGCGTTCGCGCGGAATGGTCGCTCCGGCGACGATGGCGTTTTCATTGCGAGCGACAGTCAAATCAGCGCCGATGCTGCTGTCGTTCTGGCTGGTCACCCACAACCGGTCAGTTTGGTTGTCGCGCTCTTTGGCGCGATCCACTATGAAATGGCCGCGACGCACGGGCGGAGTTTCCCCGTCGGCTTCTTTGATCGAAAGCGTGTAAGCATACACGCCGCTTTTGACCGCTTCGCCGTTGGTCTGGCGAAACGCCCAAGCCAGTTCCTGCTGAGCCATTATGCCGCTGTTGTAAATCACCAGGCCGGTTTGATCGGAAATCAGTAACTGCATTTCCGCGACGGCTTTTCGCGCAGTGAAACGAACTTGATCCTGCTGAATGATGATTGTCAGGTCTTCCTGCGAAGCCTTGGCGCTTTGTGCATCCTGCTGACCATCGAACACGACAGCCGCCTGAGCCATCGGAACGCACAACGAAATGCACAAAAATAAAGCTAGAAATTGTCTTACTACTTTCATTTTTCCTCCTAATCCTTCTCTTCTAAATCGAGTCAGTACCGCGAGCAGTAGCGAGCGTCTCGTTACATGAACGCCGCTCCATACCGGTCGCGGTTTTTGGTTAAACGGCAACCGTAACCGCGCGTGCGGCAAGCTGCCGGGTTGATGTGAATGGCAATCAGTCACAAATGGGCAGATCTACGCCCTGCTCAGGTGGCGCGAACGAAACTTCTGCTCGCGCCGCCTCAGCCGTTGCTCTTTGACTGCCGGTGAAAAAACGTTTGGATTGATCCGCTTAGGCGCGGGTGGCTGTCACTACCAGATATTCCGACTCAACCAACATCGTGCCATCTGTCACCCGGTTGTGTTCTGTCCAGAGTTGTTCCAAATCGCGGCGCAAAGCCGATTGTTTTTCAGGATCGGCTTGCAAGGCTTCAAACGCGCGGTTGGTGGGGCCGTAATAAATTCGCCAGAACTCCACCACTTTGTCCGCCGCGAATGGAAAGTTAAACGGCAACATCCGCCGACGGAATTGCAGATCAGTAAAGTTTTCCCGCAAGCGTTCGCTCACTGTCGCTTCGTCGCCCCATAACAGCGGCGAAGGCATGTTTGGCGGTGGAACGTGCCAGCCAGTGGTTTTGAACATCTGGCCGATAAAACCTGCCGGAGTCCAATTCGCCATTGCCACTCGCCCGCCGACGCGACAGACGCGCGCCAATTCCGAAGCGGCCAGTTCCGGGCGCGGAGCGAACATCGCGCCGAACATCGTCACGACTTCGTCAAATGTGGCGTCGGCATACGGCAAAGCCTCGGCGTCACCTTCGTCGAATTGAATGTTGACGCCTGCGGCCTGTGCTCGCTTCTTGGCCGTTGCCAACAGGTTTGGCGCAATGTCTACGCCAGTGACGATGGCTCCGGCCTCAGCCGACGGAAGCGACAGGTTGCCGGTTCCACAGGCTACGTCCAGCACGCGCCCTCCGGGTTTGATCTGCAACCCTTTGATGAACTCCGCGCCGCCAACAGTCATAACTTGGGCGATTTTGTCGAAATCGCCAGCCATCCAGGTCGCTTTCAACCTGGCTTTCAATGATTCCATTTCAGGTGTGATTGAACTCATGTCTTATCTCCTTTTTGAACGCACGGCAGCTCAGCCGGGCTACCGTGCATTCAATTGAAAGCTGCATTAACAGAAAGCAGGCGCTATCTGCTCAATGCGTTTGCGAGCGGCAGGTTGCAGACGTTCCAGCGTCCCCAGAAAGTTCTGATGAACCATGCCGGAGCCGATGTACGTCCAACGATTGGCTTGATGCTGTATTTCCAGAAACCGCGCCCGCTCGCTGTAAATCAGCTTGCGATTGGTTGCGCGTTCAAACGCTTCCAGGTCGAATTGCGTTTGCATCCGCAAACCGTTGTCCATGAAGCTTCCGATTTCCAGATATTCGTCCACAGCTTTTTCAATCTGCTCCGCCGTCATGGATTCAGCCAGAGCTTCGACCATCAATGTGTCCAGCCGAGCGTGTTGCGCTTCTTCCATCCAGTGATGCGTGAGCAAGCTCTTGAACAGCGGATCGAGTTGTTGGTTGTCACGGACGCCAGCCAGATAATGGCTCTGTGTCATCCATTCGATCTGCAAAATCAGCAGCGCCACAGCCAGTGGTTGATGCGCCAACACGGCTTTGCCAATTTCCGAAGCCGGGCCAATCACAGCGCAATCCGTTCCGAAGCCTTTATCAAACTCTTCGCAAAAGCGTTTGAACAACTGAATGTGTTTGGCTTCTTCACCTGCGAATTGCAGAAAGGCGCGCGTGCGGTAATCGTTCTCATTCAGTTGCGGACGCGCGTGATCCAAAACGAACGGCAGAATGAATTCTTCGACCAGACCAAAGATAGTCAGATAACCGTTACCTCTGATCTGATTCAAAATGCGTTGTTCATCGGGTGACAAAAACTCCAGCTTCGTCGTTTGTGCCAGCATTTCAGGCATAAACGGTTTGGAAAAATCCAGCCGCTTGTCGCCGCCGATGATGTCTTCAAGCCGCCAGTTGGCTTTTTGTGAGGCGGCCAGCGCCGCCTGGTATGAGTAACCATTGTCGTTTGTCATTTTCATTCGAGCTGCTGTTTGCATATCCCTTCTCCTTCTTTTGGTTAATTGAGCCATCTACAAAGGTAATCCCGTCTTCCAACCGCTTGGTCAAAAGACAACTTATTGCCGAAGCCGGGGGGGCAGTATTTTCCTTGCCCGGCGATTACCGATTCGATTCGGATTCGTCATCCACCAATGTTTCGTTGTGGTTAGTAGCGATTCTCAGCAGAATATCCATAATGGTTTCGATTCCAGTAACCGCTGTTGCGACGGTGTTGATGTCAATTGGCAAAAACATGATTTCCTTCTCCTTGATTGATTGTTTGGTTTGACGTTTTGCGGCAAGAGTTAGAAGCGAAGCGGTTTCGTCTGTTCTGGCCGCGTGAGAACCGCGCCTTAGTTTTCAGCGCGATAGAAGTAATACTCAGTCGTGTAAGGCACCTCGGCTACTTGATCTACAACTGTGCCCGGAGTGGTCGGAACCAACCCGCCGACAGTGTTGACTCGCTGGATATAAGTTACTCTGTTGAAGATGCCGGGATTGCTGGTCGAAGCCCCTTTAAGCAACAACCAGGAAATGGCCGTTGGATCGGGTGTGCAGGCTGCCAGCCGTAGGCCGATCACCTTGCTGCCGTTGGTGATGCTTTCCCAAATGGGACCACCGTAATGAATGCCAATAACTTTCTGACGAAAATTGGCAATCATGAACAAATCCGCTCTGGGCGCGACGAATTCCCAACTGTCACCATTCCAGCGATAAATCTGCACTCCACGCCCGTAAACGCGAAAAGCCACTTTATTTCCTGCTGGCACATTGATGTTGTCGCAAGTAGGTGATGGTAAATCCGGCTGTGGGTTGTCAGCAGTCTGTGCAACCGAGATGGATGCGAATCCGGCGACCAACAGCAAAACGACTGTGCCGATGGCACGTTTCAGGTTGAAATAATTGATAAACATAAATTGACTCCCTCCAATGGATTGTTTTGTGTTTCGTTCTGTTTGGGGACAAACGCACGCAACTCCGCCTTCTTCGGTTTCTGGCTGCTCTCTCGCAACCCCAAACCGGCCTCAACAGATGTGTGCGTTTGTCAGAAAAGTTATGGCCGATGAATCAAGGCCTGAACGTTCGAGCAGGTGTTGGGCGGGCAACCGCCATTGAACAGATTAAGTTGTTGATTGAGCATCACCGGGTCATTTAAGAAAGCCGGGCCGTGACTGCGTGTGACCAGATGGATTTCTGCCCGCAAATTATCCAGTAATCCTTCGGCGGTTCCAATACCGGGGAACGCGGCTGTCGTATCGCCGGTTGTGCGAAACGCGCCGTAAGTCGCTGTTCCGTCAAGGCCGATCATCTTGCCTCCGGCACTGGCCACGGAGCCTTGAACCGAAGGGTTGGAAAGATCAGCCGGCTCCCAGATTGTCGCGCACAGCATTGCCGCGCCGACGATGGTTAACAAAGCCTTTGAATGCTTCTTTTTCATAAGTGTCTCCTGGCTTCAGATAGAAAGTGGTTGTTATAGCAGTGAGTTATTGTCGTACTTCGGGGCGCACAGCGCCCACGCCGGTCAACGACCAGCGTGAGCAGAAAACAGCCGTGGTTAATTACTTATCGTTAGGGTATTTGGGGTGGCGCGAATGATTTTGGCCTCTGCCAAATGCCCCTGTTGGCGTTCGGTTTTTGACTTGGGCAAGGCATATCCGTTCTTGTATCCCCGAAGCATTACCTTGGAAAGAAAATATTTCTCACCATATTTATTAAAGGTCATGCTTCCCCGAGCCGTCCATTCCGACAGGCCATCCAGGGTGGTGGAAACAAACACCGAGTTTTTCCGTTCAGTAGACTGAATTAGCAGAAAACCCGACGTTTGTATGTTGCGTTTGACATCGTACTTGCCAGCCGGGAATTCCTGTTCACCGATCTGAAAGTCGAATGGAACCTGAATTGTCATCACCGTTTCTTGGGATTGCGCGGAAACCCTTTGCAGGCTTCCAGTGAATAAAACGAGAGCTGCTATTGCCAGACAGCAAACCGTATATTTCTTAATTCGAATCATTTCCTTCTCCTTTTGTTAAGTGGACGTGTTTATGAAAACTGTCAGTTAGCCCGACAATTTCCTATTTGTGTTTCACAGCAGCGAACCTTGCTGCTCACCAAACTCATGCGAAAAAAAGAAAAGGATTTGTTAGTCGTGTCGAAAAAAAATTGGCGCTGAGGAAAAACTTGTCTCCGCACTTCTGTGCGCTGGTCAGTTTGCTTTGGGCAATGAGCGGTAGGGCGCTGCCTGGTCGGGTTTGCCCCAGGCTTCGTAAAGTTCAATGAGGCGGCTGACGACCCTGCGTGTCATGTTGTGCTGTTCGCCGCGCGCGGATTTCAATCCAGCGTAGGCGGTCAGCAACTGTTCCTCGGCCTCCTTATAGCGCCGAAGTTTGGTCAGGCAGGCTCCCAGATGGCTGCGGCTGCGGTTGATCATCCAATGATCCGGTTCGAGTGATTTTTGGTAAATTGCAATCGCTTGACGCTGCATCTGTTCGGCTTCGGCATATTGTCCCTTGTGGTAAAGCACGTTTGCGATATTGTTCAGGCTAGTGCCGACTTCATGGTGGTCTTCTCCCAACTCTTTGCGACGTATCGCCAGCGTTTGTCGGTGCAGAGCTTCACTGCCGGCCCAGTCTCCTTTGTCCGCCAACAATGATGCCAGATTGTTCATCGTGATCGTCAGCTTCAGATGATTTTGGCCAAACAGCTTGCGTCTCAACTCCAGGGCCTGCCGATAAAGTTGCTCGGCTTCGTCGTACTCGTGTTTGTCCTGCAACAACGAAGCAAGATTGGCCAAACTGACGGCGACATCCGGATGCTCATCACCGAGCAGTTTTCGGCGCAATTCTAACGCTTCGCGGAACAGTGATTCAGCGCCGTTGTAATCACCCAGTTCCTGCAACATCGCAGCCACATTATTCAGACTGTGAGCGACCAGCGGATGATCTTCGCCGTAAAGCTTGCGGTGAATGGCTAATGATTGACGATAGACCTCTGCGGCTTCAGCAAATTTGCCTTGCTCGCTTAACACGCGCCCCAAACCATTCAGGCTTTCGGCGATGTCCTTTTGATCCGGGTTAAGCCGCTTGCGCCGCATCTCCAGAGCTTCGCGCACCAAACTTTCGGCTTCTGGGAATTTTCCCAGCGCCATCAATGTTTGCCCCAGGGCAGACATGCTGTTGGCCACGTCCGCGTGCTCCGATCCCAGTAGGTTGTGACGCAGCGCCAGGGCTTCGCGGAACAGGGATTCGCTTTTTGTGAAATCACCTTTTTCATAAGCCAGCGCCGCCAGATGGTGCAAACTGGTCGCCACATCTACGTGCTCCATGCCAAATGTTTGCCGCCGCAATTTCAGCGATTCCTCCATCAGTTGTTGCGAGCGGTCGAGCACACCTATGCTTTGATACAGGCCGCCGATCGTATCCATCAACTTTGCCTGCACGGCAGGTTGATCTTTTAATTCCCGCACAATTTTTTCTGCGCCCTGATCCAGCAGTTCTTTGGCAGTGATGGCATTGCCTTTCGCTTTGCCCGGATCGGCAAATTCAAACATTGCCACCAGTGAGTTGGTCGCAGCCTCAGCTATTGCCGCCGCCTGATTGGCGCGGTCACGTTCTGAGCGCGCCTGCTGAGCGGCGCGTGTTGTGGCAAAGATACCGCCCAACAAGCTCAGCAACACCAGCGCGACTGCCGACACGCCAACCCTGTTTCGCCGAACGAATTTGCCTGCACGATAAGTGAAGGTGTCAGGTCGCGCCGTGACAGGCAAACCGTCCAGATAACGGCGTATGTCATCTGAAAGCTTTTCGACCGAGGGGTAACGCCGCGCAGGTTCCTTGCGCATCGCCATCATCACAATGTTGTCCAAATCGCCGCGAAGCTGAGAGGAATGAATGTTGTAGGTTGAATGATGAAATAAACGTGTTCCCAACTTCATCATTCCGCTTTCCGTTTTGGCCGTCTCCGAACTCTTAACCCTGTCCGCAACATCGCTCGGACGTGGAACTTCTGTGTCGCAGATCGCGCGCTCGATTGCCAGCGGCGCGTAAGTTTCAAACTGATAAGGACGCCGCCCGGTCAGCAATTCGTAAAGCACCACACCCAGAGCATAAACATCTGTCGCCGTGGTGATTGCGTCGCCGCGCACCTGTTCTGGGCTGGCGTAATCAGGTGTCATCAGGCGAATGGCGGTTTCAGTGCGAGTAAGGGCTACACCAGGATCGGGCGAAAGCAGTTTGGCAATGCCGAAATCCAGCAGCTTCGGCGTGCCATCCGCAGTCACCAAAATGTTGCTGGGTTTCAAGTCGCGATGCACCACCAGTTTTTGATGCGCGTGCTGCACCGCCGCACAAACATCGCGAAACAGATTCAGCTTGGCTTCCAGCGAAAGTTTTTGCCGACGGCAGTAATCGGTGATTGATTCGCCCGCGACGAACTCCATGGCGAAATACGGCAAGCCTTCAATCGTCGCGCCCCCGTCCAGCAATCGCGCAATATGCGGATGATCCAGTCCGGCCAGAATTTGCCGCTCGCGCAAAAAACGTTCGCGCACAAAATCCGAATCCATTCCGCGTTTGATGATCTTCAGCGCCACGCGCTGGTCGAATTGCTGATCGTCGCGCGCGGCTTCGTAAACTGCGCCCATACCGCCGCGACCGATCAGGCGGGTCAAACGATAAGGCCCGATGCGCCGGCCCAACATTTCATCGGCAGGTTCGTTGGTTACCGCAAACGTGGCGTGTTTGATTGGCTCTTCCAAAAAGCCGTCGGCGGTTTCGTGGTCTAACAGTTCCAGCACCTCGCGGCGTAATTCTTCATCGCCGCCACAAACGCTGGTCAGATAAGCTCCGCGTTCAGCCAGTGGACGATCCACAACTGTGCCGAAAATTTCTTCAATGCGTTGCCAGCGTTCGGGATTCATTTCAACTCCGGCTGAGTTCGCGGTGCAACCAGGCACGCGC
>JAGNMH010000715.1 GCA_017991275.1 Acidobacteriota bacterium | reverse complement strand
TTTTCCAACCGCTTTGCCCAATTGATGTTGTTCTCTTCGTCGAAACGAGCTTTCAATTCAACCAGCACAACCACCTGCTTTCCGTTTTCGGCTGCTTCGATCAGGGCTTCGACAATCGGCGAATCTTTGCCTGCGCGGTAAAGCGTTTGTTTGATGGCCAGCACATGCGGATCGCGTCCGGCTGCACGCAGAAACTCAACCACAGGAGCAAAGGATTCGTAAGGGTGGTGCAGCAAAATATCCTGATGTCGGATTGAATCGAATATCGTTTCGCCAGAGCGAATTGCCGCAGGAGTTACAGGCGTGAAGGGCTGGTCTTTCAATTCGGGCAAATCCAGTTTGTACAGCGCCATCAAATCCGGAATGTTCAGCGGCCCGTCGAAGGTGTAAACGTCTTGTTCTTCCAACTCCATCCATTGCAGCAGGGATTTCACCATTTCAGGAGTCATCCCTGATGAAACTTCCAGACGGACGTAAAAACCGAATCGGCGTTGGCGTAATTGCTGTTCGACGGTTTTCAACAGGTCGGCTGCTTCGTCTTCGACAATTTCGATGTCGGCATCGCGAGTGATTCTGAAAGGCTGGCATTCCAGCACGTGCATTCCGGGAAACAGGGATTCGATGTGCGCCGCGACAACTTCTTCCAGTAAAACGAAACAGTAACCTGTGTCGCATTTGACCGGGATCAACCGCGGAACGTTCGGCGGTAACTTGACGCGGGCAAAACGCGGCTCTTCGTTTTCGTCGTTGATTTCGGGAACGACCACCGTGCCCAGGTTCAAGCTGATGTTGGAAATCGAAGGAAATGGATGGCTGGGATCAACCGACAACGGAGTCAAAACAGGGAAGACTCGTTTATTGAAAAACTCTTTAAGCTCTGCTTTTTGGTCTTTGTTCAACTGACCGTAAGAAACTATGCGAACGCCGTATTCTTCCAGGCCCGGCAAAATCTGTTTGGTTAGACAGCGAGTTTGCACCTCCAACAAAGGCCGCAACCGTTCCGACAACCGTCGCAATTGCGACGCCGGCGACAAACCATCCGGCGACAGCATCAGCGGATTGGCTTCATGCTGTTCCGCCAAACCCGAAACGCGCACCATGAAAAATTCGTCCAGGTTGGTTGAAAAGATCGAAAGGAACTTCAGCCGCTCCAGCAACGGTTGTGTAGGGTCAAGAGCTTCGTCCAGCACGCGGCTGTTGAATTCGATCCAACTCAGTTCTCTGTTTAATAAAGGATTGTCAGCCAATGAAGCTGTGCCCTTTTTTTCCGTAGGCGCCAGCGCTGGCAATGCGGCAGTTTCCATAACCTTTCGCCTCTCAATAGTTTGTCTCGGAACAATTTACGGGGGGAGCGCATACGGCGCGGATTCTATGTGAGTAGACGGCTAAGCGTCAATTTTCAGCGATGGCATAAAACTCCCGTCAGCCCTTTTCTGCCAATCGGAGCCGTCGCATAATCCGTCGCGTTCGACACAAACAATTGGCCATTTCAGCAATCAGGAGGCATTCCCGTGAAACTCTCAACCCGTCTTTTCATCTGCCTGACTTTAATTATCGCTTTTCGACCGCAGGAAACTGTAAGCGGCGCGCTTCGTTTGCAGGACGAGCCGTTACTGGAACTGAACAAGTCCGTCGAAAAAGAGATAGCGGCGAATGAAGTTCACACCTATCGCATTCGGCTGACCGCCGGGCAATTCGCGCATCTGGCTTTCAAAGGGGAAGGAATTTCGCCTGGTATCAAAGTCTTTGCTCCAGATGGTCGGCGGCTGGTGGAAATAGGCAAATTGGGATTCCCGTTTGGCGTTCGGCCCCTATCACTGATCGGAGATTTCGATGGTAGTTACCGTGTCGAGGTTAGATCGCTTGATATGGAATCAGGGCGTTACGCCTTGACGCTTGATGATTTGCGAGAAGCAAATGCCGCTGATCGTCATCTAGTTGCTGCCGAAACAGCTTTTTTGGATGCCCAAATGTTACGCCACCTTTCTAAAAAAGAAGCGGCGATTGAAAAGTACAAGGAAGCCTTGCCGCATTGGCGTGCTATTGAGAGCCGTCGCGCGGAAGCTGACACATTGCTTGAGCTTGGAGAAGTTTTGGATGATCTGGATAAAAGTCGAGAAGCGATTGAGCAATATCAACTGGCGCTGGCGTTGTATCGCGCGGAAGGAGAAAGAGAAGGCGAGGCGGATGCGCTGGGCAATATCGGCAGTGCTTATGACACGCTGAGCGAGCCGGAAAAGGCTGTTGCTCATCACCGGCAGGCGCTTTTGATCAGACGGGAACTTGGAGACAAAAAAGGTGAGGCCGCTTCACTCTATGAAATTGGTGTCGTGTACGATCGAATTGGCGATGAGCCGAAGGCGCTTGAGTACGGGATTCCTTCGCTCGCGCTTTGGCGGGAGCTAAACGACCCAATTGGTTTGGCTCGCACGCTCAATTTGATGGGCGTTATTTATGATTCAATGGGAGATAAGCAAACAGCTCTGAAGTATTTTCAGCAATCCTTGCCATTGCGTCGTCAAATGGGCGATATGCTTGGAGAAGCTTATACGCTGGCCAATTTGGGTGACGCCAGCAATTTGCTGGGAAAGAAGAAACAGGCTTTGGAGTATTTTGCTCAGGCATTGCCATTGTTCCGGCAACTAGGCCGCAAGCGCGGCGAAGCTGTCATGCTTAACAACCTGGGCAAATTTTACGGGCTGCTCGGCGATACGGAACAGGCCATCAGTTACTTCCAGCAAACACGGACACTCAGCCAGCAGATCAATGACCGCGACAAAGAGACCGACGCTATCAACAATCTGGGTTGGGTTTACGATCTGTTGGGGGATCAACGCCAAGCGGTCGCCTTTTATGAAATGGCGCTCCCTTTATCCAGAAAGGTTAATGACCGCATCGGGGAAGGCTACACTCTCAATAACCTTGGCCTTTCCTACCTTGCTCTGGGTGAACTTGGGAAAGCTCAAGAGTCTTTTCAAAACGCGCTGGTTTTGAGTCGTGAATTACAAAGTCGCCCGCTGCAGGCGCTGGTACTCAAAAATCAGGGGCAGTTGTACGAAGCGCAAAAACGATTCCAATTGGCGCGTGAATCACTTCAGCAAGCACTTACTATTACGCGTGAAATCAACGATGTGCGGGTGGAGGCCACTGTGCTAGGCCAGCTTGCCAGACTTGACCGCGAAGAAGGGCGATTAAAAGAGTCGCTTCAACGAATTCAAGAGGCGCTCGATTCTGTCGAAGCGTTGCGTGACAACGCGCCGGGAGGCGACCTGAGAACTTCTTACTTTTCCACCGTGCGCGGCTATTACGACTTCTACCTTGATACTCTTCTGAATTTACACAAACAAGAACCCGCCGCAGGTCACGCGGCAAAGGCATTTGAGGCCAGCGAACGTGCCCGCGCTCGCACATTATTGGAAGCTTTGGGCGAAACGCGCGGTGACATCCGTCAGGGAGTTGACTCGGCGCTGCTGGAA
>JAGNMH010000714.1 GCA_017991275.1 Acidobacteriota bacterium | reverse complement strand
GGGCATGAGTCCGCTGACACTGAAACCAGGCATGGCAAAGCTGGTCAAAAAAGGCTCCGCGCTGATCTTTCAAATGCATTACACGACCAATGGCGTTCCGGGCGAAGACCGCACCAGCGTAGGTTTGAAATTCGCCAATGCGCCGGTTGAAAAACAGTTCATAACTTCAGGCGGAGCCACAGCACGCGATCTGGTTATTCCGCCGGGCGAAGCGAATTACGAATCGAAGTCGTCGTTTACCTTCAGTGAAGACGCGCACATCTGGGGTTTCATGCCGCACATGCATCTGCGCGGCAAAGATTACAAATACACGCTGGTGCTTCCCGACGGCACGTCGAAAGTCGTGCTGAACGTGCCGAAGTACGATTTCAACTGGCAGTTAAATTACTGGCTGAAAACTCCTGTTGCCGCTCCGAAAGGCAGCCGCCTGGAATGCGTTGCTCATCACGACAATTCCACCGGCAACAAATTCAACCCAGACCCGACGAAGGAAGTTCGCTGGGGGCCTCAAACCTGGGAGGAGATGATGATCGGTTGGTTCGATTACACGCTTGATGGGCAGAATTTGCGTGTGACTGCTTCCAACAAATAAGACAAGGAATAGCAATCCAGGTAACCATGAAACGCCGAAACGCAATTCGTCGAAATGCAGTTGGGTTGCTGTTTGTTGCGGTGATTCAGTTGTTCGGCTGGTTCGCAATTGTTGAGCCAGCCGAAGCTGTTTTCAGTCGCCGGCAAACAGTGGATTTTGAACGCGACATTCGCCCTCTGCTGCACGCTCGCTGCATCGAATGCCACGGAGCCAACAAACAACAGTCAGGTTTACGCCTGGATCAAAAAGCCTTTGCGTTGAAAGGCGGCGGCGGCGGAGCGGTGATCATTCCCGGCAATGGCCAGGGCAGCGAATTGATTCGCCGCGTCAGCAGCAATGATAAATCCGAGATGATGCCTCCGACCGGCGAGCGGTTGACGCCGCGCGAAATCGCTTTGCTGAAAGCCTGGATTGATGCCGGAGCGGTTTGGCCAGACGATGGGAAGGCTGTCGGAAAGCTTCCAGCCGCCGAAGCCAAACGCGCCGACAAAGCTACTTGGTGGTCGTTGCAACCTCTGAAAGCGGTCGAACCGCCAGCCGTAAAATCCATTCCTGCCGACTGGTCAAGTTCGCCGATTGACCGATTCATTTTCGCCAAACTGGCTGAGAGCGGTTTGCAGCCGAATCCGCCAGCCGAACGCCGCGAATTGATTCGCCGCCTGACTTACGATCTGACAGGTTTGCCGCCAACGCCTGAACAGGTCGAAGCTTTTGTTGCCGACAAAGACCCGCGGGCTTATGAAAAACTGGTGGATCGTTTGCTTGAAAGCCCGCGTTACGGCGAACAATGGGGTCGTCATTGGCTGGACGTGGTGCGTTTCGGTGAAAGCAAAGGCTTCGAGCAGAACCACATCATCAACAACCTTTGGCCTTACCGCGATTACGTGATTCGTTCGTTCAACGACGACAAGCCGTTCAACCGCTTCATCATCGAACAACTGGCCGGAGACGTTGTCGGCAAAGGCGATCCGGCGGTCGAAGTCGGCACGGCTTTTCTGGTTTGCGGCCCGTATGACAGCGTTGGCAATCAGGATGCTGTGCAGCAGCAAATCATTCGCGCCAACACGCTGGACGATTTGGTGACGGCAACCAGCAACGCATTTTTGGGGCTGACGGTGAATTGCGCACGTTGCCACAATCACAAATTCGATCCTATTCCAACCGAAGATTACTACCGGCTGCGCGCTGCGTTTGAAGGCGTCACTCACGCTGAGCGCGTGCTGGCTTCGTCTGAAGACAAGGCTCGTTACGCTGAGCAAACGCGCCCGCTGGAAACACGTCGCGCTGAACTGGCCAAAGAAAAAGCCGCGCTGGACAAAAGCATAGCCGAGCGCGCCAAAGAAAAAGCCGCTCAAATTTCAGGCTACGCTTTGCCTAAAGTCACTCGCAATTTCAACGAACACCGCTTTCAGCCAGTGGCCGCGCGTTACCTGAAGTTCAAGATGCTGGCGCATTCAGATAATCCGAAATCCGCCGTCAACGGTCGTCTGGATGAATTTGAAGTCTGGACAAAAGACCGCAACGTCGCGTTGGCGGCAAACGGCGGCAAGGCCACTGGAGCGACGGCAAGGCGCGCCGAAGACGCGGCTGCTTTGGATTCTTACGGAGTCGCGTTGGTAAACGACGGCAAGTTTGGCGAACGCTGGTTCATCGCTGCGCCTGCCGAACTGACTGTGGAATTCGCGCAAACCGAAACCATCGAACGCATAATTTTTTCGCACGACCGCACCGCAACTTCGGACAACGTCGGAGCAGGACTGGGGCCGTTCGTTACTGAATATCAGGTGCTGGTTTCAGCAGACGGCAAAAACTGGCAGCCGGTGGCTGATTCGCTGGCGCGCCCGCCTTTCAACGAAGCTCAGTTGGTCGAACGCTTCGCGGCGACGGTGACGACCGAAACCGAGCGGCAAACTTTGCGCGCACTCGAAACCGAACTGGCGCGTATCAACCGCGAGTTGAAAGCTATTCCGCAGTTGCCGACGGTTTGGGCGGGCAAGTTCGATCAGCCTAAGGTGACGACTTATGTTCACAAAGGCGGCGATCCGGCGCGGCGCGGCGCTGATGTTTTGCCGTCCAGCCTGGCTGTGTTGGCTACGCCGGATGGAACGTTGAAGCCGTTTTCGCTGCCAGCCGATGCGCCTGAATCCGAACGCCGTCTGGCTTTGGCAAACTGGATTGCCAGCGACGAAAACCCGCTGACTGCGCGAGTGCTGGCCAATCGAGTTTGGCATTATCACTTCGGAACCGGGCTGGTTGATACGCCCAGCGATTTTGGTTATTTGGGCGGCAGGCCATCGCATCCCGAATTGTTGGATTGGCTGGCGCGTCGGCTGCAAGCTCACGGCTGGCGTTTGAAACCGTTGCACCGCGAAATTCTGCTTTCGCAAACTTACAGGCAGAGCGGCGCTTATCGCGAAGCCGCCGCGCGAACCGATGGCAGCGCGCGTTTGTTGTGGCGCTTTCCACCGCGCAGGCTTGAAGCCGAAGAAATCCGCGATACTTTGCTGGCGGTCAGCGGCAAGCTGGATTTGCGAATGGGCGGCCCTGGTTTCAGGCTTTATCGTTACCTGGAAGACAACGTCGCAACCTATGTTCCGCTGGATGAACACAGGCCGGAAACTTATCGCCGGGCGGTTTATCACCAGAACGCGCGCGCTTCGTTGATTGACGGTTTGACGGATTTTGATTTGCCGGATAACGCCGGAGCTACTCCGCGCCGCATCAGCACGACTTCTCCGTTGCAGGCTCTGACGCTGCTGAATCATCCGTTCACGCTGGCAATGGCCGATGCGCTGACCGAACGTGTGAAAGCTGAAACTGGCATCGCCGCTCAGGTTCGCAGAGCTTTTGCGCTGACATTTCAGCGCCAACCTTCGGCGGTAGAAGAGAAT
>JAGNMH010000713.1 GCA_017991275.1 Acidobacteriota bacterium | reverse complement strand
CGGAATCACAACTTCGGTAAATCTTCCTGAACCCAAAGCCGGAATCGTGATTGTGCGATCCACGATCAACGTCGGATTTGGCGAGGGCTGACCGCTTCGGTTCGGATCAACAAAGGCGACAATTCGCATTTGCTGGCCGACTGCGGATGAACCATCGGCGTTCACCGGCAACTGGACTTTGATCGCTTGCAAGGTTGACGGATACCGCGAAGGCGAAAGCCGATTGACGACCATCGCGCCATTCAACGCGATGGTTTCTTCGCGCGAAGCGTCGTCCGTCGAAAGCACTTCGGAAATTGCCGCGCCAGGGTTGATCTTGTAGCCCATATAACTGAGCGCCAGCAGATCGGCGGCGGTCGCATATTCGCGCAGCCCCTGCCCCGCGTTTGGATCCATAATTCCAATGAACCGCCCGGTCTGGCCGTCATCCTTCCAGTGGCTGGCTTGTTCGCCGTCGCCGCCTGAATTATCCGGGCCGCCGGTTGAAAGCCCCAACGCCGATTCGCCGACAAAATGAACCTGCTCGCCGCCGATCAACTGCAAACGCTTGTCGTTCGTAATCGAATTCAACGTCATGCTGCCGGGACGAAAGCGGAACAAATCCCAGATCGTCGGAAACAACGGAATGGTTGGGGAAAGCTCCCTGAAACCGACGAACGAGTTGAAACCCAGCGCGTGGCCGATTTCGTGCGAAGCGATTGCCTCGAAATCAATCTTGCCGGGGTCAACTCCGTCGGTCGGATCGAAGTCATATGTGAACGCGGAGTTGAATCCGATGGCGGGCGGGCTGCCGATTTGCGCGGCTTCAGCTTCGGGATTGGCCGTCGCCGACAAGGCTCCAAGAGCGCGCAACACTGGCGAACTTGCCGAAGTGTTGGCCGTCACACCCAAATCCGTGTTGATGAACGTCGTCGGCAACGCGCTGAAAACTTCCGTCTGACGAGCATCAGCGGCTCTGGAAATCAACAGGTTGCGAATCACTCCGTACTGATTGGAAATGCCCAGCAACTGAGGAATGGTTGAACCGAGCGTGTCCGATTCATAAGCCTGACCCATAAACGTAGTCCCAAAATCCACGTCAATCACCACGGTGATCTGCGTTTGAATAACCGACTCCCATCTGGCCGCAGCCCGTAAAAACGATTGTTTGGCGGCGGCAAAGTTTTCCAGTTGCTGAGTTCCGCGCAAAGTAATTTTCATTCCCTGTTGCTGTTGAATCTGATTTGCCGAATCGCCAGACAACTGATGCAGATCAACCTGCCGACGATTTTTCACGAACTCTGCGGCTTCGGCTTCGGTCATCGTCCGGCAGTTTGAACCTTCGCCGGAGCGTTTCACCACGTAACCCACGGCGTCCAACCGCTGAATGTTTTCCGGCGAAATTCCTTCGACGGATTGAGCCTGCCGTGACGGCATAAAAACAAAACTGAAAAGAGCGATGAAAAGAGTCAGGTAGACAAAAATTCTGCTACGGCGATTGTTCATTCGTTACCTCCGAATTTTTCTTGCGGGATTTCAAACAGGGGAAGTTGGTTTGTTTTCAAATCGGTGAGAGTTGGGGCTGGATTCTGGCTGAGACGCACGGCGAGTTGCAAGCCGCGCTTCAGGAAGTTTTTTGCATCGCCTTCGCAAACTGCTCAAGGCCGACTTCCCACGAAGGTAACAAAATTTCCGGCTCTCGGTTTGTCGTCAGCACTGAATATGCAGGCCGTTTTGCCGGGCGAGGAAACTCATCTGTTGTGCAGGGTTCGACAGCCGTTTGAACTCCGAAAAGCTGATACAACCGCCGCGTCAGATCGAACCAGGTTGTCTGACCTCTGCCCGCCAGATGGTAAACACCATAAGCTTTGGTTTCGATCAATCGGACAATCGCCTCCGCCAGATGCGGCGCATAAGTCGGCGAGCCATGCTGATCGTTGACAACTTTAACGGATTCCCTGTGCGATTGAGCCAGCATTGTTTTGGGGAAGTTTTTCGCGTTGGCCGGTTCGTGATGATACAGCCACGCCGTCCGCGCGATGAAGTGCCGAGGATTGATTGAAGCGACGGCTTTTTCTCCTGCCAGCTTGCTACGGCCATACACCGACTGCGGATTGGTGGAATCGTCTTCGTGATATGCGCGATTGCCAGTTCCATCGAACACGTAATCGGTTGAAACCTGAACCAGCGCGATGTTCTGTTCGGCAGTGGCTTCAGCCAGATTTCGCGGCCCTTCGGCGTTGAGTTTGAAGGCTTCGACTTCATCGCTTTCGGCCAGATCAACGGCGGTATAAGCCGCGCAGTTGATGACAACTTGTGGACGACGGGCGGCGATTGCGGCGCGAACTTCGTCAAAGTTAGCCACGTCGAGTTCGGCGCGCGTCAGCGCGATGACTTCACGATCAGATAAAACTGCTTGCAGCGCCGAGCCAAGCTGGCCACCTGCGCCTGTAATCAAAACCTTCATCTCAATCCTCTTCAGCCAGACAAGAAGAAGGGATAACAGAAAAGACGGAATGAATAGAACAAACGGAAACTCTCAAACCAAAGTTATTCCGTCTTTTCTGTTATTTCCGTTTGTTCCGTTATCTCATTCCCTTTCCCCTTCAAACCAAGGCAACACGTCCATCAATTGCTGCAAAGGTTTGGCCATCAAATCTTTCTTCGACAAAACCGGCTCAGCGATTTCGCTCAGCGGCCAGTCAATACCGATTTCGGCGTCGTTCCACCGCACGCTGATTTCCGAAGCCGGATCGTAAAAGTCAGTGCATTTGTATTCGACTTCGGCGATTTCGCTGGTCACGCAGAAGCCATGAACGAAGCCCGGCGGCACATAAATCTGGCGGAAGTTTTCAGCCGTCAACCAGGCTCCAACCCATTGACGAAAAGTCGGCGAACCACGTCGAACGTCAACAGCTACGTCAAAAATTTCGCCTGCCAGAACGCGAATCAGTTTGCCTTGAGGGCGGCTGATCTGCGCATGAAGCCCGCGAATCGTTCCGCGCTGCGAACGTGAGTGGTTATCTTGAACAAACTCCAATTCGATTCCGGCTTCGCGGTATTTCTGCCGGTTGTAACTTTCCAGGAAAAAGCCGCGGTCATCGCGGAAAACCTGCGGTTCGATGATGACTACTTCAGGAATTTCTGTGCGTGTAACTTTCATTGTTGTTCAATCATTCTGAGCAAGTACTGGCCGTACTCGTTTTTCTTCATTGGTTCGGCGATGCGGCGAACGTCTGCCGCCGTCATCCAGCCTTCTCGGAAAGCGATTTCTTCCAGGCAGGACACCATCAATCCTTGCCGTTCCTGCAAAACCTGTATGAAGCCCGAAGCCTGTTGCAAGGATTCATGTGTGCCGGTGTCCAACCAGGCGATGCCGCGCCCCAGCTTTTCAACGTGCAGAGCCTCCAATTCCAAATAGGCCCGGTTCACGTCCGTGATTTCCAATTCGCCGCGCGGCGAAGGTTTCAAGTTCGCGGCCACGTCCAGCACTCGGTTGTCGTA
>JAGNMH010000065.1 GCA_017991275.1 Acidobacteriota bacterium | reverse complement strand
CGCGCTGGCCGCTCGGAAGGCGCGAGGGCTGTCCCTGGGCAATCCCGCCAATCTGACAGCAGAGGCGCGGCGCAAGGGGCCGGAAGCGAGAAAGCAGATTGCCCGCGATCACAAAGCCAACCGCCAGGCGTCGGAACTGGCAGGACTCTACAAACAGCAGGGACATTCACTCCGGGCGATTGCAACCCGGCTCAACAGTGGTGGTTATTCGACACGTGGCGGGAAAACTTTCAAGGCCGAAAGCGTGCGGCGTTTGCTTAGGATCGAGGCAGTCGGAACCTAAAACCTCAAGCTTGTCGGCTATAGCCAATCCTATAGCCAATCCTATAGGGCACAAGAAAACAAGCTTTGAAGCGGGCGGTTTTGTGAACCAGGAACTGAGAACCACCAGCCAGGTGATCACTCACCACCCGGCGTGCCACCTGACAGTGGACAACTGGCGCTCGCTGTGCGGCGAAGGTTTATGCGATGAGTCATCTTGTCTTCTAAAACTGACGACAAGCTGAGCTGCGCATTATTCTTCCTGTAAAGAAAAAAAAAGAATGTGCGTTGGCAATCCTGCCAATCTGACGGCAGAGGCGCGGCGCAAGGGGTCGGAAGCACGCAAACGGATTGCACAATCACACAAGGCAAACCGCCAGGGCGCGGAGCTGGTCGGGCTTTATCGGCAGCAAGGGCACTCAACAGGGGCGGCTATTCAACGCGAGGCGGAAAACAATTCAAAGCGGAAAGTGTGCGGCGTCTGCTGGCTGTGAATGTGGCGGCTTAATTCGCAGCTTGTCCGGTAGCAAAAAGACCATTGAAGAATTGAAACAGTTGATTGCAAACACTTTTTCGATCTGTATACTCCACCCTGTGAAGGGGTTAGGGCTGGATAAAAATGGAAGATTCAAGCTGTCAGTTGCTGTGTTTTTAATGTTAATGATACACTTTCGCTGCTCAAAACTAACAGCATCCCAGCTCCCAATAACCCCCGCAAAAATTTAGGTTTTTACGCTCTACCCATAGCGTGTGGGCAAATGCTCTTTTAATGTTCTGGCAATTGAGCCGGAAAAAGTAATGGCGGCCAAGACAGCAATTGACAGTTGCTGACTGACCGCCGATTAACTTGCGAACGCGCTGAAAGCGGATTCGCTGAAGTGCTCATTTCGACGCGAGCACATTCAGCCTAGCCAATGTGACAGTTCATGTCAACGAAATTGAATTTCGTGTACACGCAAAATCCCGCTTTCCACGCGCTCGCACAATTCTCCGAAGTGTTTTCTGACTTCGGATTGTGAGGCGTGGGACCGACTGCGACCGCCGCAGTAATCACGCAGATTTGAGTTTTTCGTTTGAGCCGCCGCGCCAACGAAAAAAAGCCGTCGCTTTTCAGGATTGGTCCCCTGGAGAGTGACGGCTTTCTTTATTTGAAACAGAAACGCCCGAAGCGACGAACTCCAGGCGATTCAAAACCACTATTGGTGACTACGTGAACACAGGAACTATATCAGAAAAAGCCCGAAATAACAGTAACTCTACTGCCAAAATCACCCACCAATCCGGCCGCGTCAACTATTCGCAGAAGCCGCTGACTATCGAAACGGACACTGGCACATTTGACCGGCAAACATTCTATCGGGCCATCAGTTCAAGCAAAGCCGTCAGCCGAACGGCAGAGGTCGTCACCGCGATTTTGACCGAGGCTGAAATCAGTCCGAACCGGCGCGGTTTAATTCTCGCGCTGATAGGGGTCTCAAAAGGCTCTGCCGAGCCATTCAGTTTGACGACGGCGCAACTGGCCGAAAAGCTTTATGGCTTGGGCGACGCCAAAACACCAGAAGAATTAGACAGGCGACGATCTTCGATTAACCGACAAACGCGACGCGAAATCCAGAAGCTTACGGAAGAGCAAAAAGCTACAGGAATGACGCTGGTTCAAATCGAAGAAGGTTGGATTTCTGGCTATGGCACTGACCAGCAGACCAACCTGCCTTCCAAAATCAGCTTGCCTGTTTTCCCACTCATTCAGGAAACATTGAACGAGTTCAAAACTCAAAAATCGGGCGACCGAATGCGAGAGGCCGCCCGTATCACCATAGCGGCAAACCGAGCAAGCCTAGCTAAAATCCCGCCGAAGAAAACCCGCCGACGCGAACCTGATTTAGTCAAGATTTCGCGCCAACAATGCCTGACTTGGGCCGCAAACTACGGCAAGGCGTTAGGCGATAAACGCTCTGCATATAGTGAGTTAGCGGAACTCTTTGCGGAGCTTGCAAAGCCTGGGGGGGAGGACTCACGAGTCCGGGACTTACCCACCGAAATTCTGGCTGAAAGCGAGCCAGTCCTCCACTCCACGACGAAGTCTCAGGAAGGGGGGACTCCAGCAGCGGCGGAAACCTGCCAAAGTCAGGCTGACGAATTGCCGGACGAACTAAGGGCAGTCGAGGCGTTCGCCAGTGTTGAAGGCGAGCTTGACCAGGTTCTGGTGCTGGACGATTCACAGCCGAAAGAGGCGGCTTTGGTCAGTTCCACGAAAACAGATTTCGGCCAGTTTCTGGAAGAATTGCCGACAGTGAAGACGCGAGCTGAGCGCGACCGCCTTTCAATTGTAGGCCGTGTCCGGGGGCCGGTTTTGCAGATTGATGATTGCGATCAGGCTACGACTTCACTGCTCCAGCAGTTTGCTTTTGCCACGTTTGAAACCTCGCCAAAAAACTTTCAATGCTGGTTAGCATTCAAAGACGATGACGATAAAGAAGCGGCGGCATCACGCTTGATTGCCGGACTCAAAATCATCTTGCCAGACACTCAAGCCAACAAAGGCAGCGGCGGCGCGATTCGCTGGCCAGGTACGAAAAACCACAAGCCAAACCGCCAACAGGCAGACGGCAGCTACCCCGTCGTGAAAGTCGGGCGAGTGCAGTTAGGCCGCACGGTGACACCGAGCGAGCTTGACGACGCCGGATTACTTGCAACCGAAGCGAAGCCGCCTCAAGTGGGGGGTGAGACTCAAACTCACGCTACAGGCGGAGTCCGTGGTTATGGTTATTACCTGCAAAAAGCTCCGCCTAGAGAGCGAGACGGAAAGCCAGATAGAAGCAAGGCGGATATGGCTTTCGTCAACGCTTGTTTTCGGGCTGGAATGGCTAAAGAAACGATTCAGGGGCTGTTGATGGAGTCGTCAGAGCGGGCGAAAGAAAAGGGCTGGGCCGACGTTCGGCGGACAGTCGCAAGTGGGGAGATGTATATGGGGGGACTGCAATGAGAGGAACACACCAAAGGATTTCAGTTTGCGAACTGGTTCGGGCAATGGCTGACGCGGGCGCGGGCTTCTTTTTCACGGAAGCCGGAAGCTTGTTTGTGGCAAACCTGGGCGTTTTGCCGACTTACTTGAAAGATGAATTTTTCGACTGTAACGAGCGCGAGCTTGTTCGTTTTTTGCGCACACAGGCTAGCCAGGCTGGCGGAATGACCAGCAGGCAAGCCAAAGCCTACACTGGCGCGAAAAACGCGGCTGTAGCGGCTTAAATTGTGGGGACAATGCGAACGAGCAATCACAAACGAGTAGCAAAGCTGGAATTGGCTGAACGGCAACTGCTCTTTTCTGAGTACAACGCGGCGTTGCGTTTGCTGACGATGGATGAGCTGCAATCACTGATTACGTTTGCCGGTGGGCCGGACTTTTCCGAAATGGCCGAAGCTGAGCTGGAAGAATATGCCAACGCCGAAACCATTCTGCCGAGCTTGCGAGATATGCGGCGGCAAATTGCTGAGCTTGCGCGATGGCAGAAAACCACAGGTGATACCAGATGACAGGACACGGCGAAAAATTGACACGTAAGGCTGATGATTTGATCGTTGCGTTACTTGCTCACGATTCGATCAGCGCAGCAGCGAAGGCAGCGAAAATCGCCGAAAAAACGGCGCATCGTTGGCTTGCGTTGCCGGAGTTCCAGCGCGAATACCGGGCGGCGCGGCGGCAAGTTGTGGAGCAGTCATTGGCCACGATTCAGACTGTGACCACAGAAGCTGTTGATTGTTTGCGCCGCAACCTTACTTGCGGGAAAGCATCGGTTGAAGTTTCGGCAGCGGTTGCCATCATTGGCCAGGCTGTCAAAGCCGTCGAGCTGGTTGACTTGGAAGAGAGGCTTGCCGAACTTGAAGCGGGGTTTTCAGCAACGAAGAATTGAAGTGCCTTCCCTGCTCTGCCAGGCCAGGCGTAGGCGAGATTGCAACAGGTTGCAACACAAAAAAAGGCGAATTTTCCAAGTTTTCCGAGGCTATAAAAATCTGGGCGACTGATGCCCGGCTTCCCTGCTTTGCCAGTCCAGGCGGGGGCGTGATTGCAGCAAGTTGCAGCACAAAAAAAAGGCGAGTTTTTTGAGTTTCTTGATACTCTAAAAAAGGGGGCTGTTTCCTGCTTTGCGAGTCCAGGCGTAGACTTCTTTGGGCGAATCGCCACCCCGGCCAATCGGCAACGCTTCGGCGACCGTGAAGCCTGAGCTTCGGCTTTGCATTCGTTCAACAGGAAAAGCCGCTCAAGTCGAATGACCTGGGCGGCTTTCTTTGATGATGAATTACATCTTGCTTTCATTCAAAGGAGGTAATCCGCCAACGATCTTCATGGTTTCCAAGCTTACACGTACGATGCGCTTCACTAGGTTGATGATATACAGAGGGTCATCAGACCAGTCGTTTGGGTCGTTAGTGATCTGGCTGTCCTTATCCCGCATGAACTGGTAACGCTCCATGATCCATTCCAGGGCAGGTTTGCCGTTGACTACATAGTCATACGCTTCCACGGGAATTCCTGAAAGGGTGATGTGCCTGTTGTAGACGATGGTGGTTTTGTCTTCCTTGCGGTCTTTTTTTCCAAAGATCATTTTGGTGACGTGGTAATGATCCTCTGAATCGAATCCTAGCTTGTCGGAATGCTCTTGCAGTGGGTACGGCTCCACGGTTTCATAGTTCAAATGCCATTTGGCTAAGGCACGCCCTGCCTTGCTGTAAGCCCAGAAATCTTGTGCGAACGGAATACGCGGCAGCATTTTTTTGAGGTCAGATTCAAATCGCTGCGGGTATTCCGGCGAATGCAGAACACCGTAAACGTAATAGAAAATATCTTCTTTGGTGATGCTGGCGTCGTAGGCAGCTCTGAACTCTTTCAGAATAGAATCCGATATGGCTTCCCGTTTCACATACCCTTCTGAGACATCAGCATCAAACATATCCTGTGTGCGCTTCGCCTGGTTTTCACTCTTTTCATAAACAAATAAAGGAAAACACTGGCCTTTTGAAATCATTTCATAGTCAGGAAGGATATTGGATATAAAAGCTGAAAAGGCTTTTGTTGACCCTCTGCTGTCAACACAAATCACCAGATTCTCACAGGCCCCATTGGGGAAAATCTTAGGCATTTGGTAAACACGCTCATTAAAGCGCCTATTGAAGTACACCCATTGTTTACAAAAAGGGCGATACAGGCTTTGTAATAAACCCTCCGGTTGAAAGGTGTGAACAACAAATCTCTCAAGGTTGTTTTTTAGGTTTCCTGACCAACTTATTTTCTTGGGATCAGTATCTATAAATTTGTCAACCTTAGGCCACTCATCTTTAGGTTTATCAATACAGAGAGATTTGTATGTGTCCACTTGTTGATTGTAGAAATCAATCATTGCTTCCATAGTGGCCGCTAGGTTTCGCTTGGAAAAGTTATATGCCCATTTATCGCGGCTGGTGAGAATGCCGCAGGAATAGGTCTTAAAAAATGCTTTGGGGTCGTCTCCCAAAGGGACGAATTTCTCAAAGGATGGATCACGCTGATTGATCCAATCTTGGCTGGCATTTGGATCGAGTTTTTTCCACTGAATGCGTTTGAAACTTCCAAAATCCGTAATGATCTTGAGCTTTTCTTCCCGGCTGAGATAATCGCCAATGTCGTAGTAAAAGAGTTGGCCTTTAGCTTTGGCTGCTGGGTTTTTTATAAGTAAGGTAATAGCGATACTTGCGCGGCTTCCTGAACCAAAAATCTTGCCACCTTCCATGCGTGACGTCTCACCAGATGTACGCTGGTTCCCTCTCAAATTGAAAACATAAACAGCGTTGAACTCTTCCATCAGACACTTACGCAAACCGTCCATGTTGTTACCATCAATGAATGATCCGTTGGTGATGTAACAAATGATGCCCTTGTCCTTAATGCGGTCGCTGGCCCAGCGAATGGCGCGGATGTATGAATCGTAGAGATTCTTCTTCAGCTTTGCGCTGGAATGCTCTGCGTAGGTTCGGCGAATTCTTTCATCAAGTTGTGGGTATTTCAGATTCTTGTTGCCATCATTCTCACTGTCCTGTTGGGCCGAATAAGGAGGATTGCCCACAATCACGCGGATGTCGTTTTTCTTTTGACGGGCGGCTCGCTGGTTGTTCTCTGGGAACATTTTTTCATTCAAGGTGCCATGCCCTTCGGTCATCTGGAAGGTATCGGTCAGTACAATGCCTTCAAAGGGTTGATAATCGCCACCCATAATGCCGTGGTAGGTTTCTTCGATATTGATGGCTGCGATGTAATAGGCCAGCAAAATGATTTCATTCGCGTGGAGTTCATGGTGATATTTGCGTGCCAAGTCGTCTTTACTAATCAAGCCGCTTTGCAGCAAGCGCACCATGAAAGTGCCTGTGCCAGTAAAGGGATCGAGAACATGCACATCCTTATCACCCAAGCCCACGCCAAATTCCTGCCGCAGGGCATCGTCGGCGCTTTTGATGATGAAATCCACCACGTCCACGGGTGTATAGACAATGCCAAGCCGTTCGGCCATACGCGGGAAGGCAGTGCGGAAAAACTTATCGTATAGCTCAACAATAATGCGCTGTTTGCCTGCTGCGTTGTCTATGCCGCTGGCGCGTTCCTTCACGCTGGCGTAGAACTTTTCGAGTGACGTGGTTTCTTTTTCGAGCGCCTGCCTTTCCAGTAAGTCCAGCATCTTTTGCATAGACACGGATACAGGGTTGGCTTCTGTGAACTGATAACCCTCAAACAGTGCATCAAAGACCGGCTTGGTGATGAGATGCTGGGACAGCATTTCTATGGCATCGTTTTCGCTAATGCTGGGGTTCAAATTGCCCTGCAAGCCCTTCAGGAATTCATCAAAAGTAGCGCGATGCTGTGGTTCGGAGCCATACAGCAAGGCTTTGATGCGGGTGATTTGCCTTTCGGCAATCTTGGCAACATCTTTGGCCCAACTTTCCCAATAGCGGCGGTCGCCACATTTCACAACGATTTTTGCATAAATGGCATCGCGCCATTCTTCAAGATTTGGAAAGTTCAAAGTGAGTTGCGTGAGCCTTGCGCTGCCCTCGCTTTGTCCTTGATTGTCACCACTGTCGCTTTCGCCGTCACCATTACCGCCGCTTACACCGATAACCTGTATCTGGTCAGGGCGTGATTTATTAAGCTCAATCTGGTTTACCGTAGCATTGAACCGGTCGTCATGGGCACGCAGGGCTTGCAGTACCTGCCAGACAACTCTGTATCGCAGGTTGTCCTTTAGGGCTTCCTCTGGTGACATATCTGCGGGGATGCCAATCGGCAGAATGATGTAGCCGTATTTTTTACCATCTGCTTTGCGCATTACGCGCCCGACTGACTGCACAACGTCCACCACGGAATTGCGGGGGTTCAAGAACATCACTGCATCCAGGGCGGGCACGTCTACGCCTTCGGAAAGGCAGCGAGCATTGGATAGGATGCGGCAGATATTGCCTTGTGTACTGGTGTCGGCTTTGAGCCAGTCTAGTTTCTTGTTGCGCCTCAGGGCATTGAAACTGCCGTCCACATGATCCACTTCGCAGGTGAGTAAGTTTTCGTCTTCCTGATGCTGTTGGCGGTACTCTTCAACGATCTGCGAGAATAATTCGGTAATTCTCTGGGAGTCTTTGATAGTGCGAGAAAATGCGACAGCGCGGCGCATTGGTGAGGTATCAGCCTCCAGGCCGTCTTCCCCTCCTTCTTTCCTCATCCGTTTAGACAGGCCATTCCAGCAACCAGTGATCCTTACCGCGTCTTCCAGGTTGATTTCATTGTTTGCATCGGCGAGCTGGCGTTGGAAAGTTTGGCTGACGTATTTCTCATCTACGGCCAGCACCATCACTTTGTAGTCAGAAAGCAGGCCCTTGCCCACGGCTTCCGAAAAACCTAGGCGGTGGAATTCCTTGCCATAGATGCTTTCATCATCCATTGAACAAAGTGTGGCATCGTTTTCTTGGGCTTGGGTCTTGGTGCCGTCGCTGTAAATGCGCGGCGTAGCGGTCATGTACAGGCGCTTTTTGGCTTTGATGAAACTCTGGTCGTGTACGCGCACAAAGTGGGATTCGTCGTCGCCCTCAAGCGTTACCCCGGTTGTCCGATGTGCTTCGTCGCAGATAATCAGGTCAAATTCTGGGACGCCCTGGGCTTGTGCGGCTGCGACTGCCTGAATTGACTGATAGGTCGAAAAGATAACCGTTAGTTGCTTTTGTCCACCAAAAGCTTTTATTTGACTTGCCAGCTTGCGTGCATCAGTGGTCGCAGGGAAGGCTAGATCATGGGTGCTGATGTCTTCGTTTCCAGACTTTTTACCTACCTTCGTGTCTGAACACACTACAAAGCTATGGAGCGAAACTTCTGTTTCTGCTGTCCATTCCCTTAATGACTGAGAAAGTAAGGAAATAGAAGGAACCAGAAAAAGCACAGTGCCATTGCCATTGGCCGTAACTAGCTGTTCGGCCATTTTCAGAGCGGTGAAGGTCTTTCCTGTCCCGCAGGCCATAATTAGCTTGCCCCGATCCGAATCTTTGAAACCTGCTGCAACTTTGGCTAATGCGGTCTTCTGGTGTTCGCGTAGTCTCTTCTTTTCTTTAAGCTTGATAGTTTGAGGTCGGGTCAGACTGAACTGCCCCCAATCTACCGGGCTATCATCCAAATCTTGCACGCGCAATCTAGTAACGGGAACGTGCTGATTCCTGAGTGCTTCCTCAGCATGATTGCTCCACTTATCGGTAGTAGAAACAATCATCCGCGTAGTGAATGGTGATTTGCCGGATGCAGTAAAGAAAGAGTCTATGTCACCTTTTTGAAGGTTATATGCTGGATCATAGAATTTGCACTGAATGGCACAGTATTCACCCGTCCAACGTTCTTTTGCTACTAGATCAATGCCGGTATCCGGTTGATTTCTTCGGTCAGGCCATTCTGTCCATAACCACACATCACTGTATTTATCCTTGTAAAGTGGATCAGTTACGAGGTAATTGGCAATTAGCCTTTCAAACTTGTCGCCTAAATCACGATTGGAAGTTGCTGCCTGCCTGAATTCTTCCAATATGGTGTGGATCGTGGTGATCATATTTTCCGGTATTATCCTTTAATTTGTTCTAGGTGGATTCTCGCTCAGGTTGGCAAGCGTGAAAAGGAAAAGCCGGGCGAATGAATCTATATTTCGTGTTTGTTTACTTCCCTGCCCGCCGATCGGCAACGGCTTTACCACCTGTGAGGCAACACGTTCGCCCAAAGAAAAAGCCGCTCAAGTCGAATGACCTAGGCGGCTTTCGTGTTTCAATACCTCATGGATCAAACGACACCCCATGAGTTAAGGGTAAGCCATGTAAGTAAGGGAAGCCCATGCAAGTGGCTCCCTGCTCTATTGGATTTTCTTCGCCTTTCGCTTCGCCGCGATCCATTCGGCCAGGTACGCTCGAAACTCAGCCGGGCTGTTTTCCCGCTCCAGTTTTCCGCGCAACCGTTTTCCTAGATGGCCGAGATAGGTTTTATCTTTCCGGTGAACTGCTCCGGGCGGACAATGCCAGGCTTCCCAGCCGCCGAACTTGTTCGACTCCCATTGCAGATTTTCAATCGCCGGTAAGTCGAAACCGCTACCGGAAGGTTTTTGCGAGTACCCGGTACCGGAAGGTTTTGTTTGCAGGTTGGGCAAACCTTCTGTTTTGAATTTTGGCGCGCTCGGTTCGCAGGCAATCCGCGCCGATGATGCGACCGGGAGCGGGGGGCAATCCGCCTCCGGGGGGCAGGGCATCACCGGCGCTGTCAGTTTCCCCGTTGTTCAACGACCTTGCCGCCCTGCCAGACAGTCACCGGCTTTTCTGGCGGTTTAATCTCGCTGATGCCGAAGGTTGCTGCGATCTGTTTGCGTAGTTCCGGGTCTGTGATACCGGCCAGCGCCTCTTGCTCGCGTTGTTTCATTTTGGCGAAGTTTTCCAATTCGCCGACATACTCATTTCCGAGCGTGATTTTCTCTTTAAGATGCGCCAGGCGTTCGCGCTCCAGTTCGGATTCAGCGCGAAGGTTTGCCGACTGTGCGACCAGTTGAGCGCGGTTGGTTTGAATCTCTGTCTGAGCTTTGGCTTGTTCGGCGGCAATCTTTCTCCGCCAGTGCATCAGCGGAATGATTATCGCGGCCAGCAACAGAAGGCCGAACAAAAGAGGGAAGGCGACGGACTCGCAATAGAAACGAATCCGGCCTGACAGCCGGGCGTTATCTTCCATCCGAAACCAACTGATTGTGGCGTGAGTGACAGAGAAGAGGGTAAGCAGCGCGCCAAAGACACCAAGCGCAGCTTGGTGATTACCAGATGAGCGGTTGAAGTTGATCAGGCAGTAAAGCGCCGTTCCTTCACCAGCCAGGGCAAAGAAGGCTGTCATGTAACCTTCCCAGCCGGGAACGGTCACAATGAAAAGCCGGGCGTTGTAATAGCCAAAGAGCGCAAACAGGGCATACTTCAGCCATTTGATATATCCGCCGTCGGTTGCGAGTTGAAAGCTGTCAGCTTCTTTCTTGAGGGCTTCGGATTGCCGGGCTTGTTCGTCAGCAGCGGCAAAGGTTTTGCCGAGTTTGAAAAGTTGCATTTGGATTCTCTCCCCTAGAAAAACGGCAGGGAAGTGATAGGCTGCGAACAGCCTTCGTCACTATTGCCAGTGTTGAAGGTCAGGGTTTGGTGAGTGCGGAAACACTTTCCAAACCCGCTTGTGTTTTCAGCGCAGGCTACAACACAATGTAGCTGGCTGTGAAAGTACCTTACTACAAAACTACAAAACTACAAACATTCTCTTTATGATTCTAGGTGTGCTGAGTTTCAAAGGCGGACAAGCCAAAACGACGACCGCAATTCACTTGGCGGCATTCTTGAACCGACACGCGCCGACTGTTGTCATAGATTGCGATCCAAACAAAAGCGCCGAAGGTTGGGCCAGCAAAGACGCCTTGCCGTTCAAAGTCGTTGACGAAAACCAAACTGCCCGCGTTGCTCGCCAGTTCGATCACCTTGTGATTGATTCAAAAGCGCGGCCAGTCAAAAGCGACATTGAATCAATCGAAAAGAATTGCGACTTGGTGATTTTGCCAGTAACGCCGGATTCAATGTCGCTCGATGCGCTCATGCTTACCCTGAGTGCAATCCAAAAGCTCGACAAGTCGCGCTACCGAATCTTGCTGACAATTTGCCCACCGTATCCGTCACACGATGCCGACGATGCCAGGCAGTTACTGGAAAGAGCGGGCTTTCCAGTTTTCGCCGGGCAAGTTCGCCGGGCTGTAGCTTTCCAGAAAGCGGCGCTCGCTGGAGTAACTGTTGACCAGGTTGCCGATCCACGCGCCGAAGAATGCGCGGCTGACTATGAAGCAATCGGCAAAGAGATTTTGAAACTTGTGAGATAAACCAAATGGCTAAGACACCGAAACTATCAGACAAAACATTGCCCGGCTTGGCTGGGTTGAAAGAGGCGCGGCAACAGAAAACCGACCCGGCAGAGACTCAGCCAACAAGCGAGCCGGACAAAGCCGACAAGAAAGACACGCACACACAAATCAGCGCATACATTCCAAACGAGCTTTACAAGTCGGTGCGCGTTGCACTTGTGGGCAAGAAAACGGCAGACGGCGCGAAGCTGACGCTAACAGACCTGTTAATCAAGATGCTGTCAGACTGGGAGCGAGAGCAAGGGTAGTTTTCTTTATTTGTAGCCTTGTAGTTTTGTAGTTGCATAGCTTTGTAGTTCGTAGTAAATTCCCTGTCACAGAACACAAACGTCCGTTGATATTTCGTGACACAGAAAGGGAAAGCAGATGGAAAAACGATTTACCGCATATTACAGAGTCTCAACACAGAAGCAGGGCGCGTCCGGGCTTGGCTTGGAAGCGCAGAAGGCCGCGGCTGAAAGCTTCGCCAAAAGTCGAGGCGAGATCATTGCCGAGTTTGTCGAGGTTGAATCCGGCAAACGCAACGACCGCCCGGAACTGGCAAAAGCGATTGAACACGCAAAGGCGAATGGCTCGACGTTGCTAATTGCCAAGCTTGACCGGCTTGCGCGCAACGCCGGTTTCATCTTCGCGCTTCGTGACAGCGGCGCGGATTTCCAAGCCTGCGACCTGCCAGAAGCCAACACGCTCACCATCGGAATTTTTGCCGTGATGGCTCAACACGAAGCCGAAGTTATCAGCAAGCGGACTAAAGACGCGCTGGCCGCTCGGAAGGCGCGAGGGCTGTCCCTGGGCAATCCCGCCAATCTGACAGCAGAGGCGCGGCGCAAGGGGCCGGAAGCGAGAAAGCAGATTGCCCGCGATCACAAAGCCAACCGCCAGTCGTCGGAACTGGCAGGACTCTACAAACAGCAGGGACATTCACTGCGCGCCATTGCGAAGCGGCTCAACAGTGGTGGTTATTCGACACGTGGCGGGAAAACTTTCAAGGCCGAAAGCGTGCGGCGTTTGCTTAGGATCGAGGCAGTCGGAACCTAAAACCTCAAGCTTGTCAGCTATAGCCAATCCTATAGACAATCAAGAAAACAAGCTTTGAAGGGGGCGATTTTGTGAACCAGGAACTGAGAACCACCAGCCAGGTGATCACTCACCACCCGGCGTGCCACCTGACAGTGGACAACTGGCGCTCGCTGTGCGGCGGAGGTTTATGCGATGAGCCTTCTTGTCTTCTAAAAC
>JAGNMH010000712.1 GCA_017991275.1 Acidobacteriota bacterium | reverse complement strand
GTTTGGAAGTCGAACGGCAAATCACCAAAGGCGAGCAGGAAGTTTTGAACCCCATCGGTGTTAATTGCATTCGGACGTTTTCAGGACGAGGCATTCGGGTTTGGGGCGCGCGAACACTCAGCAGCGACCCGGCCTGGCGTTACATCAACGTGCGACGCTTGTTCAATTACGTCGAAAAATCCATCGAACGCGGGACTCAGTGGGTGGTCTTTGAACCCAACGACCCCGATTTGTGGGCGCGCGTCAAGCGCGACGTGACCGCGTTTTTGAAAGGCGTGTGGGACAGCGGCGCGCTGTTCGGTTCGCAACAACAAGCGTTTTTTGTTCGTTGCGACGAAGCGTTGAACACCGCCGACGTGCGAGATCGCGGTCAGTTGATTATCGAAATCGGACTGGCTCCGGTGAAACCGGCGGAGTTTGTCATCTTCCGGTTGAGCCAGTTTTCAGGCGACAACGCATAACGTCTTAAAAAGTAGGGCAATCCTGTCGAGGCTGCTCTGTTTACTTGGAATACAGATTCGAGAACACCGGGCAACCTGGACAGGATTGCCCTACATTTTCCAGGAGGCAAGAAAATGGCAGACAAAGACCCAGCAATTGGCACGTGGTTCGGCGTTGAGTTTCAGGGACAAGTCAGCGGCGCGTTTCGTGAATGCGCCGGATTGGGCAGCGAAAACGAAGTTGTCGAATACAAAGGCAGCGGTGAAAAAGGCAAGCAAGTCACCAAGAAAATACCCGGACGGTTGAAATGGAACAACATCACTTTGAAGCGCGGCATGACCGATTCAATGGACATGTGGAAATGGCGCAAGCTGATTGAAGACGGAAAGATTGACGAAGGTCGAAAGAATGGCTCCATCGTCATGTACAACCTGAAAGGCGATGAAATTGCGCGATGGGATTTCATCAACGCCTGGCCGTCCAAACTTTCAGGCCCTTCGGCCAACGCCCAGAACAACGAAGTGGCGATTGAAGACCTGGAAATCACTCACGAAGGTTATACGCGCACCAAATAATTCGGAGCCGAAACAATGCTGCAAACCGAATACAACTTCAGATTGCCGCGCGGTTACGTGGATGCTGCGGGAACGTTGCACCGCGACGGCGTGATTCGGCTGGCGCGGGTGATGGATGAAATCACGCCGTTCAACGACGCGCGCGCCAACGCCAACCGCTCTTACTTGAGCGTGTTGCTGCTCAGCCGCGTCGTTGTTCGATTGGGCGGCATCGCAGAAGTGACTCCGGCAGTAATCGAAAATCTGTTCGCTTCGGATTTCGCTTATTTGCAGGAGTTGTATTTGCGGTTGAACGACGACGGCAGTCGCTTGATCGAAACCGCCTGTCCGCAATGCGGCAAGCATTTCGGCTTGGATTTGTCGGCGAACCTCAATGCGTGACGAACAGGCAATCATCGGCGAAGCAATCGAAACGGCGGTTGAAGAATCGTTCAGTGAAGAGGCTCCGCCGGTTGATCTGCAATTGCTGGCCGACAAGGTTTATCGCTTGTTGTGCGATGAACTGCGATTGGAAAGGGCGCGTGGCGCAACGGCTCCACGACACCAAGATGGTTAGTGTATGGCAGACACGAAGTCACAAACAGTTCCGGCTTGCCGGTTTTTCGTCGAAATCAAAGGCGGCAGTCAGGCTGTGTTCACCGAAGCCAGCGGATTGGCGATTGATATGGCGACAGACGAAATTGAAGAAGGCGGCAACAACGTCTTCGCGCATCGTCTGCCGGGGCGTTGCAAGATCGGCAACCTAACTCTCAAACGCGGCCTGACTCCGGCGGGCGACTTTCTGAAATGGATTGTTGAAACGGCAAAAGGCGAGATCAAGCCAATCAACGTGACCGTCACGCTCTTTCAACCCGACGGCAGTCCGGCGATGGCCTTGAACCTGCTCAATGCCTATCCGGTCAAATGGTCTGGCGTGGATTTCAAGGCGGAAACCAACGGCGTCGTTATCGAAACGCTGGAATTGACGCACGACGGCGTGGAGGTGAAATGAGGCGATTGGCTTCAATCATCAGCGCCAAGGCTGAGCGCATCCCGAAGTATCTGGACGCGCGACTGAAGCAAACTGAAGCGATGGCCAGTCCGTCGTCGCTTGGATTTTTGAAAAAGCTGGATTTGCTGCCGCAATCGCCACAGGCAACTTTGCAGAAAACCGGCTTGTTACCGGAACCGGCGCAAGTAACTCCACCAGCAACGCAATCGCTTGAGGCCACTGCCCCCGAAGGAATTTTAGCCACGGTTGGCAAAATGGCCGAAATGGCCGCGCCAGTGGCAGCGTTGGTTGGCGAACCCGAAGCCGCTGCGGCAGCAACGGTGATTGACGAAGCAGTGACAAAGTTGCAAACCGTGCTGGCAAAACCGTCGGCAAACAAAGCTGCACAGCCGGAATCAGCGAAGCCATCGCCAGAAACTGCGCCCAACCCATCGTCGCCTGTCAGCTCGCGGGTTGAAGAAGTCAGCGCAAACAATGAAGCATCGTCAGAAACGCCAGCCGCCAATGAATCCAGCGTGACAAGCGAAACGCCGGATCGTTCGCCTCAAGCCTGGGCAGCGCGAATCAGAAAAATGATCGAGGCCGAAACCGGCGCAAGTAAAAACACGCCGACTGCGGCTCCGCTGGTTTCCGTCGCTCAAACGCAGTTGGAAAACATGGCGGCAAACATTGGCGATGTTTCAACAACGTTGGCATCGGCGATTCCTGCGGTTGCACCACTGTCCGCGGCATTGGGCGAAGCCAGACGATTTGTTCCGCCAATTGCCGACGGCGGCCTGTTGTCGCAAGCGGTTCAACCAACATCGGTGGCAATTCCCTTTTCTATGCAGACTGCGGAGCAAACTGTGACAAAAGCTGCGCCAGACATTGAAGCAGGCGTCAGCAAAGTGATTGCGCCGATTGCTGAAACCGTCGAATCGCCGGTAGCGCAAATCAATCAACTTAATCAACAGTTCACCCAAGCAAGCAATCAGGTAACGAATCAAGTCGCCAATCAGGTCACGGGCGCTTTGCAACAAGCAGCTTCATTGCCAGCGTCTGCGACCGAAGGAATCGCTGACTTAGCCAGTTCGATCAATCGGCGATTCGTGCCGCCAATCGCCCTTCCAATCCTGGACGCGACGTTGCCGGCACAAGCCTGGGGAGCGATTCCGCAAATGCCGCCGTCTTTGCCAGGCGGAGTTGAATCGCTGGCCAATGACTCGGTTCAAAGCGCGGCTCAAACTGGCGAAGAATTTGTCGCTCAATCCGGGATGGATTCGTCGGCAAGCGGTGTATCAAACGAAGGTTTGGCAGGCATTCCCAAACCCTTTGTCGGCCGGACCAAGAATTCAAGTGAATGGCCTGAGTTTTCGCCGATGGAAGTGTTGAAACAATGGACAGAGGCCGCCAATCCGGCTGCCGACGGGGCAGCATTGTTCGGACAAGCCAAGTCACAGGCAAATGCCAAATCGCCACCAACTGAATCCGATGCTGCGACGCCC
>JAGNMH010000711.1 GCA_017991275.1 Acidobacteriota bacterium | reverse complement strand
CATCGTTGACACCGCCGGACGTTTGCACAACAAAGCCAACCTGATGGCCGAGCTTGAAAAAATGAAGCGCATTGCCAACCGCGAAGTTCCAGGCGCTCCGCACGAAGTCCTGTTGGTGGTTGACGCCGTCACTGGTCAAAACGGTTTGAGCCAGGCGCGCGAATTTATGAAAGCAGCAGACATCACGGGTCTGGTGTTGACCAAGCTGGACGGCACGGCCAAAGGCGGCATCGCTGTCGCCATCGCCAAAGAATTGAATCTGCCGATTCGTTATTGCGGCATCGGCGAGCAGGCAGATGATCTGGTAGTATTCGACCCCAAAGCTTATGTCGAGAGTTTGTTTGAGTAACGAATGAATGCCAACGGTAATCAGAAAGAATGGATTCAGGTTTCAGATTTTCACCGACGATCACGAACCTGCACATGTACACTTTTTCAAAGCCGGAAAGGAAGTTGTCATCAATTTGGGTAGCGAAGCCGCCAAGCCGTGGGTGCGAGAAAACAACGGGATGAAAAGAGCAGATCAAGATCAAGCGGTAATCATCGCTTCAAAGTACCAAGATTATTTATTGGGAAAGTGGAGACAGATTCATGGCTAAAATCATCAAAGCTGGAAAATGGGAATACACCGAGGAAGAGTTACAGCGGATGTTCGAAGAAGCGACTGGGCGGGGCGAAGAATCGCTAAAGACTGAAATTCAGGCTTCGTCGGTTCGTTACGATCAAACAAACAATCGGTTAATTTTGGGATTGAAAAGTGGCGCGGCATTCATCGTGCCTTGCGATTTGATTCAAGGATTGCGCGGCGCAGCGCCGGAGTTGATTGCCAAAGCCAAACTCGGCCCGCGAGGGGCGTCGCTGCATTGGGCCAAGCTGGACGTGGATTTCAGCGTTGGCGGATTGTTGGAAGGCAGATTCGGAACCAGCAAGTGGATGGAGCAATTGCCGCAACTCCTGGCAGGGAAGAAGGTGGTTTCAAAGCCTTCAACCAAACGTTCAGCCAGTGTCGGCGCGTCATCTGGCTCAGCAAGTAATGGCCGCAGGAGAAGCCGCCAAGTCGCGTAACACCTCACCACAATGTCTGCTCACCAAAAAGCCAAACGTCGTTTAGGGCAAAATTTTCTGGTTAAGTCGCAGTACTGCGAACAGATCGTCGCTTCGGTTGGGCCGAAAACTGGTGAAACGATTCTGGAAATCGGGCCAGGCCACGGGGCTTTGACCGAATTGTTGGTTGAAACCGGAGCGCGAATCGTCGCCATCGAAGTTGATAGCGATTTAATTCCCGCGCTGAACCGCAGTTCTGCTCGTCGGGATAACTTCAGTCTGATCGAAGCCGACGCTCTGAAAGTTGATTTCTGTCAGGTAATTGCGCCTGCAGCGACTGCTCGTGTCGTCGCCAACCTGCCTTACTACATTTCTTCGCCGATCATGCAGCGATTGATCGAACATCGCCGCTGTATCAGCGAAATGACTTTGATGCTGCAACGCGAAGTCGTCGAACGAATTACGGCCAGTCCGGGCGGCAAAGAATACGGCTACCTTTCAGTGCTGGTGCAGCTTTATTGCGAAGCCGAATCGCTTTTCGACGTTCCTCCAACCGCGTTTCGACCGGTGCCGAAAGTGGTTTCGAGCGTCGTGAAGTTGAAAGTCCGACCGCAACCTGCGGCTGTGGTCGGCGATGAAAAGCTGTTTTTGGAATTGACGAAAACACTGTTTGCTCAGCGGCGAAAGACGATTAACAACAATCTGCGCGCCGGTTGGACTCGGCTGGGAATCCCGGCGGCGGATCAAATCGGCGCGGTTCTGGCCTCAGCAGAGCTTGATCCTCAGCGCCGAGCTGAAACTCTGACAATTGCCGAACTGGCGCGATTGGCGAACCACATCGAACAATTGCCAGGGCAAGAAATTTTTCGACAGGATTTAAGGGATTCCGCAGGATGAAAGGACTTGTCCATCAACCCTGCTCAATCTTATTAATACAGTCTATGCTCTCCCCCTTCACTCGGCTATACTCGGCAGCCAAACAACAGAAAGCGAAAATTGATAAATGGAAAGTAAACTACAAATCACACCTCTAGGCGGCCTGGGTCAATTCGGAATGAACATGACTGTCTTTCGTTACGGCGATGAAATGATCATCGTTGATTGCGGAATGATGTTCCCGGACGAAGACCTGCTTGGCGTGGACATCGCCATTCCCGATCTCAGCTATATCGAAGAACATAAAGACGAACTGGCGGGGATTGTCCTGACGCACGCTCACGAAGACCACGTCGGAGCATTGCCGTTTGTGCTGCAAATTGCCAACGTTCCGATTTACGCCACTCAATTCACGCTTGGTCTAATCGAAGGCAAACTCCAGGAATTCGGCTTGCTCGACAAAGTTCAAACCAACGTCATCGGAACCAAAAAGCCATTCAAGCTCGGCCCGTTCGACATTGAATTCGTCAGGGTTTCGCATTCGCTGGTTGATTGCGTAGCCCTGGCCATAACCACCCCGGTCGGAGTCATCGTTCACACGGGAGATTTCAAAGTTGACGAAACTCCTGTTATGGGTGGCGCAATTGACCTGAAACGGCTGAATGAACTTGGCGATAGTGGAGTGCTGGCTTTGCTGGCGGATTCGACCAACGTCGAGCGCGAAGGCCGCACCGGTTCAGAAAAAGCAGTCATCCCGGCGTTCGAGAAAATCTTTAACGAAGCTCGTGGCCGTCTGGTTGTGTCGTGTTTTGCGACCAGCATTCACCGGCTGCAAATCGTCCTGGATTTGGCGGCGGAATCCAAACGCGCCGTGGCTCTGGTTGGCCGCAGCATGATTCGCAATGTCGAAGTGGCGATGAAACACGGTTATCTGGACGTGGACGATGACCTGTTGGTCAGTACGGCCAAAGCAAAACGCATGTCGCCTGATGAAGTTTGTTTATTGGTGACAGGCAGTCAGGGCGAGCCTTTTTCAGCCCTGGCGCGAATGTCAGTTGATCAGCACAAAGACGCGAGTGTGACCAAAGGCGATACCGTGGTCATCTCTGCCCGCCAAATTCCCGGCAACGAAAAATCAATCTCGCGGATGATGAACCATCTGTTCAAGAAAGACGCCCGAGTTATTGATTCCAGCATCGCCCGGATTCACGTTTCAGGTCACGGGCGGCAGGAAGATTTGAAGATATTTTATGACGCAGTGCGGCCAAAATTTCTGATCCCGATTCACGGAGAAACGCGCCAGCTTTACCGCCATGCCGAAGCCGCTCGCAAATGGGGAGTTCCGCGTGACCGTATAGTTCTGGCCGAAAGCGGCGATGTGATTGCCCTAGGTGAAAACAGCGCCGAAGTTTCCGACAAGATTACCGTCGGCAGAACATTGCTGGATGATTCCGGCTCCGGGCGGATAGATGAATTGGTGCTGCGTGACCGCAAGCATCTGGCTTATGACGGGATCGTGCTGCCTATTGTGGCTATCAACAAAGCTTCAGGCGAATTGGAATCCGCGCCCGAAGT
>JAGNMH010000710.1 GCA_017991275.1 Acidobacteriota bacterium | reverse complement strand
AAGCCGATGAACAAAGGCAAGGTGGATGTGTTTTTCGGCAATCCCGGAAACCTGATGGCTTCGCCGTACAAGTTCAAAAAACACGGGCAGTCTGGCATTGAAGTTTCGGAGCTTTACCCGCACATCGCGCAAAAAGTAGACGACCTCTGTCTGGTTCGTTCGGTTTACACCACCAGCAACAATCATTCGCCCGCGATTTTTCAGATGAACAGCGGAAATATGCGTCCGGGTAATCCTTCGCTCGGTTCGTGGGTGACGTATGGGCTGGGCAGCGAGAACGAAAATCTGCCAAGTTACATTGTGATGTACGACTGGCGAGGCGGCCCGATTGGCGGAGCGCCGAACTGGTCGTCGGGTTTTATGCCTGCGGCTTATCAGGGGACTTCATTTCGTTCGGGTGGAACTCCGATTGCGGATTTGAATCCGCCGAAGTGGGTTGATCCGCATTTGCAGCGGCAGGAAATTGATTTTGTTCAAAAGTTGAATCAATCGCACCAGGCGGCGCATCCCGGCAATTCGGATTTGGACGCGCGCATCGCTTCTTACGAACTCGCTTTCCAGATGCAGACTCATGCGCCAGAAGCGATGGACTTGTCGAAAGAGTCCGACGCAACCAAGAAGCTTTACGGCATTGGCGAAAAGACTACGGATTATTTCGGCAAGCAATGTTTGATTGCTCGACGAATGGTCGAACGCGGCGTGCGCTTCATTCAGTTGTACAGCGGCGGAGGTCATCAGCAGGAATCCTGGGACGCGCATTACGGCTTGCATGAAAACCATTCGATGCATTGCGCGGAAACCGACAAGCCGATGGCGGGTTTGATTGCCGATTTGAAGGCTCACGGCTTGCTGGATTCGACGCTGATTGTTTGGGGCGGGGAATTCGGGCGCATGCCGATTTCGCAATCGGGCATTGGTCGAGACCACAATCCGCATGGCTTCACAATGTGGTTTGCCGGAGGCGGCATCAAAGGTGGCCAGGTTATTGGAGCGACGGATGAATACGGCTACAAGGCTGAAGTCGAGCCTTACTCGGTTCACGATATGCACGCGACGATTCTTCAGGCGTTGGGCTTGGATCATCGAAGACTGACTTACTATTACGGTGGCAGAGAACAAAGGCTGACAAATTTCGGCGGAGACCCGGTGTTGAAGATGTTTGTTTAACAGAATAAGCGAGGCAAATTTTGAAGGCGGCTGTCGAGGTGGACAGCCGCCTTTTTCGTTTGGGCGGTTATCGTTCGGCTTGTAGCCGGACGTAACTCAGAATCCAGGCCAGATGTCCATAACGTGCAAAGTACATTCTTTTTCCAGTCAGATTCATTTCCACAGCCAGCGCCCTAAGAATTTCAGCGCCGGCAATCAGGTTTTTGGGAGTAAAGGTGTTTCGGACGGTTTCGACTTCGCGCTCAGCTTCTTGTCGAAGCGTTGTGTTGGTGATGCGCGAAAGATCAGGTTCAATCAATGCTTCGGGGTTTGTGATTGCGCGGTTATAAAAATTGTTGATGTCGTCAACCGTCAATGGTGTGAACGACATCCTGTTTTCAGGGTGAAGCAACGTCGCCATTGCCCATACGATTCCGCCGGACAAATACACTTTTCGACGATTTAGTAATCCGGGTTTTCGCGCGACTTCACTATGCAAAGGCGAGCGAATTAAATCTCTGGCCAACGCTGCTGCGTGATTGACAAAGGTTTTGTAATCGGCTGATTCGCCCGCGGCATTGTTGATTTCGTTGGAGAATGTGATCGTGCCTTTGGGAATTCCCCAGGTCACATAATCGTAACCGGCTGAGCCAACGGTAACCTGTCGCAATTGCTGATAACCGCCTTTGGTGTTCCCGCTGCCGACATCAATCAGGACAGAAATGCTGCGGTTGTCTTGCCAGGTTTGGCCGGATTTATATCGTTTGGGAACTGCTCCGGCTATCGTCAGTTGGACTTCAGTATCAACGTCCAGAAATGGCGGTGTCTGGCCGGTGAGTTTTGCAATTTCGGCAGATAATTCCTGCGAGTTTTTACCGATGACTCCGCTGCTGACGACTACATGAATCTGATCAGCCGGAATGCGATATTCCTGGCGCATTCTCTGGTGGAACCGTTGTATCGCATTTGTTGTGTCATGTATTGCCGCAGGTGTGAAGTTGCCGTCTTTGGTTTGCGCCAGAGTCGTGTTAACGACTTCGGCGTAAATGATTTTGACGCTGTAATTATCGGCTTCACCGGCAATGCGGAGCGCAATTGCTTTTACGCCTTTTGAGCCTATCTCAATGCCGCCGTGCAATTCGTCTAGGGCCTGGGGCAAACTTTTGGCTTGAACCGACAGGCTGTTGATTGCTGAAACAATCAACACGAATAAAACTGCCAGCAGCGACGCTTTCGATTTACCTGGGGGGAGAATCATGGCGTTACTCTCTGTTAAAGATAATTGTGGGAGGCGTTACCGGGTAACGCTGTGTCTTAATTTTCCTGCTTCAGTTTTTTTCTAAGCATGCCTACGACGTATACGAATGCGCCAAATACCAGCAAAGTAGCTGCTGATAAAGTGACAGGCACCAAAACTGACGCGCGATGATTACCGGGTTGCGATTTACCGATCTCAGTTGATGATGTTGCTTTGGCCCCAGGATCGGATGTCCTGAGTGCAGGTGTAGGAGACGTAGCAGCAGCAGTGACCACTGATGGAGTAATTGCCGGACTTGGAGCCGGTTCTATTGTTGGAGAAGTTTTCGGTGTAGGGGAAAACTGTCGCTGTGTGGCGCGATTAGGTTGTTTTTGATTGCCTTCTTGTTCCCGCGCGCCTGGAAAAGCGTCTTCGGGACCGTATTTCGAAAGCGATCTTTTCTTTTCGGGTGATAGTCCAGATTGTCCTTGAGTTCTTTGTTGTGCAGGCGTCTGGACAAAAGTGATCTGGGCAACAGCCGACTGTGCCAGGTTACCATTTTGGAACAGACATAGAAGAGCAAAAATTGCCGACAGAGTCAGAACCGACGATTTTGTTTTCATATAACACCTGTATATCGTTTGTGTGGGGACCGCCTTACGATCGTAAGTGCGAGATCAGGGTCATAATCAAAACAATCAATGCGATGGCCAATGTTACGGCAAGGGCGGCAGTCAAAGCTATAGCCTTGCGATCTTTTTTTACGCCACGGACAGCGGCTTCAACCTGAGCTTGAGATTCGGCCAACCTGGTCGAATAGGATTCAGATACTTCACGAATTTGAGATTCCGCCTGAACGCGCATTTCCGATTCACGGCGGGCAGCTTCTTCGGCCAAACGACGGCGTTCTTCAATTTCTTTCGCTTGGGCTTCCGCCTCGCGGGCTTTTGCTTCGGCCTCGGCTTTTCTTCGCTCGGCGTCCTGGCGATCAAGCTCTGCCATTTGGGCCACCCGTTCGGCTTGCGAACGCGCCCGCGCCTCAGCTTCGGCTTTCAGTTTCGCGGCTTCGATCTCGCGCCGAGTCTGTTCGGATTCGTGAATGGAAGCCTGGGCCTGATTC
>JAGNMH010000064.1:7480-13065 GCA_017991275.1 Acidobacteriota bacterium | reverse complement strand
GTCTCTCCTTTGGCGTTTTTGTATAAGAAGTTGTGATTATTTCCATTGTCATTTTTGAAAACAAAGCCGTCTTTTCTCAAATCTCTGATTAAGGCGGCTGGCTGGTCGCTCACCATCTTAAGTTCTTGAGAAGTTGATTCGCGTTTGTAAGTAAGAATGAGGAGGGCGAGCTTCTTTGATGGATTGTTCGGAAAGCAATCGAGGGAAATGATCGAATCATCAATTTCTGGATTGCAAGCCAGAGAATACTGCTTAAGGCATTCTTGGATTGCTTGTTTTTTGGTTTCCAAATCTGTCTTTACTACTGCCATAAGATTTCAACCTTTGACTTGAATTTTATGGTGCGGCTCTGCCGCCTGATGTGCGGAAAGGCTATGCCTTTCCGGGAAGAGCTTTTCTTCTTTTTCAGGGCTATGCCCTATCGGAGAGCGGGAGAATTACTTCCGCTGTGTTTACCGCTCTAAAGTTATGCCGCCTCCGTTTGTACTTTGGCTTCTGCCATTGCGTTGGCAATCAATTCCTCGGCCACGCCGTGTCGTTGCAAGCTGGCAATCAAATTGGCCATGTCAGGCATTGATTCCAATCGTTCAAGATCAACCCGCAAACCCTGCCCGATGTAAGAGCGAGCAAGTGATTGATAATCGGCAAAGCCCAGATGCAACGCGACCTGTTTCAAATCGCTGATCACATCATTCGGCAGTTTGACGGTCACGGCGCTGGCCGGACGGTCTTTGCTCAATCGCTGTTTCAACTTATCCATTTTCATAAAGCCTTCTTTCTGGTTTGGTCGCCAATCGCGCGGAAACGATGCGAACGTCATCCGCGCGAAGCACATAAACTACGTACAACAACCGCCAACCGGCGGTCATTCCAATTACAGCTTCCCGCTGTTCTCCTTCGGCGATGCCTCCATCCTGAACCAGCAGCAGAGGATCAAAGAACACCTCGCAGGCCAGTTCAAAGCTAATGCCTCTGTGATTTTTGATGTTGGCAGTTGCCTTTTTTGCGTCCCATACAAAATTGATTTCGTTAAGCGTGTAACGAGTGTCCATCGGCAATCACCTTTTTTTCAACTTCCAGTTTTGAACTCATCGGGATTGAGACTACAACCGCCAAAATCATACTCGTCAAAAACTGTCTCAACGACAGCATAGGGCGGCCCGTTGTACCAACTCACATCAGTTTTATCGAGCTTGATGGCCACGATCACACGTGTGCCAACGTCGGTGCAGCGCCACTTGCCGCTGGCAGTATAAAACTCCAGGCCGATTTGGAATTCTTCTTTGACCATGTCTCAACGCTGCTTTTCACGACTCTGTTTTACTTCCGCTTCCAGTTTGCGTCTGTATTCATCCAGCGTGTGCTCGACGCCTTCCAATTTGCCTGGCTCATAGTCGGTTGAGCCACTTTGCCCACCGAACAGTTTGACCAAAGCCCCGATCACAATGCAGATGACGGCCAACCAGAACAAGACGGACAGCAGGTTTAGCACCATCCCGACTGCCGCAAATGTGGCAATGATTGCAATTACCGTTGCCAGAACGATCAACAGTATCTTCACGATGTTCATTGAAATCTTGCTCCTTGTCTTATTGGTTTACATTCGCGGCATTCCGTACCCCATCAACCGCAAAGCCTTTCTGAACTGTTCTTCGGCGTCTGCCAAAACCACCAAATGCTTTTCGCCTGCACGCTGGCAAAGCTTTTTCATTTTCTCCTGCGTGGCAATTTGTTCAGCGACTTCGGCGGAGGAGCATTCGATCAGCAAAGCCTTGCCCTTTTCCTTGCAGGCTCTCGCGCGGCGTTCGGTCGTGACGATGAACCCTTCGACGGTTTCGGGCAGTTCCTGCTCGTCGCGTGCTTTCAGAAATTGGTGGAGTTCGGAAATCTGGCCGCCGGTTTCGATTGCCTGAATGGCTTTTTCCTGGCTCAGTTGCCAGGCGTTGTCGGATTCTTTTTCGGCCCAGGTTTCCAGCAACATCGCTTCGTCCAGCGACAAGACTCCGCCGCTGATGTTGACGCGCAGGCTGGGCAGAACGGTCAGGCGAGCGCGAGCTTCGATCTGTTGCGGCGTGTATTGATCTGTCAGCCCCAGACAATAAGCGCCAAGCGGATTCAACCGAAAATACAGCAAACCGTCGTAGCGACTGAAAAAGTCGTAATTATCCATCCCCCACAAGTTACGGCAATCGCGGCGGGCTTTTGCCGGATCAACGTAAGCCACATCAACCATACCCAGCGTCGCAGCGTATTCAAACAGCAAACACATCGTGTATCGCCCTTGCAGCATCAGCCATTCGGTTTCACGGTCATACCCGGCAAGATGACCGTACTCCTGACTGTCCAAATACAGAAATACGGCTTCGCGCGCGATTTCAAAATCAAATTCCGCCGCTTTCAAGTAGGAAAAGAAATCGTCAATTTGAACCCATTGGCCGATCGGGCATTGCTTCAAGGCTTCGTTCAACACCGCGCGGCGAGGTTCGACGGCGGTGATGTTACGTCCGCCTCGGCTGCCTTTGCCTTTGATGATTTCGATGCGGTTGAACTCGTCCAGCAATTTCGCTTTCTGCCAACGCTGCCAGATCAAACGCAAAATTTCCGCCGGAGTTGCTGACAGCGCCGAACGACCGGCTTTGGTCAGCGCCAATTTTTTGCCGCTCAGTTCGGCAAGCTTGCCAGCTTGGATCAACAACGGCCAGGCAAAGGCTTTGATTGCGCCAATTTCCTGATCCGATTTTTTCTTTTTGGGAGCAGAGACATAAAAATCGCCGTTGCGTAACAGCGTGGCAATCTCTTCTTCGCTCGACGAAGATGGTTGAAAGGTTTTGTCGCTGACAGAAACTTTCCCCTTTTCAATCAGTCGCAACAAAGCGGGCAATTCCTGCGCGGCGTCTCGTTCGGTGTCTCTTCTGTTCAGGGGAACGTGATGGACGGTTTTGGTAATTTTGGGTTCTTTGCGCGGCATGAGGTAAGCCTTATTGCCGCGAAGCAAGGTAATACCCGGATCATCTTCCGCTAACTCCCATTGGTTCTCCTCGCGCTCAATGACTTCGGGCAATTCATCCGTAATTTTGAGCTTGAGCGCCACAGGGCGTGGCACAAAGGCTTGCAAGCGTTGCTGCAAATCTCGCGGCAGGATTCGCCCATCCCAGGGATAGCTGTAACGATCATTGTTGAACAGAAACAGGCAAAGTAATGTCGGTCGCCCCCAGTAATCTCCAAACCCGGACTTTTCACTTTTTACAGAGAATATGGGTAAGCCCCCGTATTTCGCCTTGAAACGATCTCTATGAAAAAAACCATCATTGCTCCAAACGGCTTCGCTAAGGGCCTTCTGCTGCATTTCATCAAGCTTCTCATACAACTGTTGCAGATTTTCGCCTTCCATCTCGCGTTCGAACAGGCCAACCAGCTTAGCTTTTTGCGTTGGCCTTTCCTTGGTTGGAAGAAGTTGAAGCATTTTCTTCAGATGCTCGTTATTGCGAAATTCCAACGCCTCACGAAGCGTGAAAAACGTGTCATTTGTTTTGGGCATGAACTATTTCTCCTGATATCAGGTCGGTTTCGTCTTGTATAAGGCTTCCCAGACATTCTTTTGTCGCTCGAAGCGATTTCGCATGCTTTCGCATGCTATTGAAACAAAACGCGGCAGGCAAACAGCGAAAAGCCTGATGGCCTTTGCCGATTGCCTGCCGCGTTTTGTGAAATCAAGGTTCTATTGCCTTAGTCGTGGAGATTCAACCGGCACGCGAGCTTCGGCCTGATCGTTGCCGAAAACTTCCTTGAAAGCGCCGATGGAAGACAACACGCTGCTGGTTTCGACCGGCATGAAAATGACTTTGGAATTGGCAGATTTGGCCATCTCTCTCAGCGATTCAATGTACTTCATCATAATCAGATACTGAGCCGGATTCCCCTGCCCGCCGGTAATGCCGACTGCGATGTGCCTGATGGATTCAGCTTCGGCGGCTGCGGCTGTAAGTCTGGCTTCGGCTGCACCTTGCGCTTGCAAAATCGCCGACTGCTTTTCGCCTTCGGCACGAGTAATCGCCGCTTGCTTTTCGCCTTCAGCACGAGTGATAGCAGCCTGCTTTTCGCCGTCCGCTTGCAAAACCACTGCGCGACGATTGCGCTCGGCGGTCATTTGTTTTTCCATCGTGATGCGGACGTCTTCCGGCGGGTTGATGTTCTTCAACTCGACGCGCGTAACTTTGACTCCCCATTTGTGAGTCGCGTCGTCCAGCGTAACGCGCAACCGGCTGTTAATCGTGTCGCGCGAACTGAGCGCATGGTCGAGGTCGAGTTCGCCAATCACGTTTCTCATCGCCGTGATCGTCAACTGAATAATGCTGCCGATTAGATCGTTGATTTCATAAACGGCTTTGATCGGATCGGTAATCTGCCAATAAATTACCGAATCAACCATGATCGTCACGTTGTCACGGGTAATGACCGGTTGCGGTAAAAGGTCTGTAAACTGTTCGCGCAAATCAATTTGTGTCAGTCCCGGACGAACTCCCGACCAGTTGACCGAACGTGGGCGGTCAAAAAAAGGAACCAGCACTTTCAAGCCGCTATCCCCTAAGCGATCAAACTTTCCCAGACGTTCAATTATTAGCACAGTTGCCTGGGGAACGATGCGAATGGTTTTGGCAGCGATAAAAAGCGCTAAGGCGATGAGAGCTACCACCAGCAAAGGTAAAAGCAGATCCATAATTAGCCTCCGAAAATGGTTGAAGAAAAATTTCCAGTTTGTAAATTCAGGCCAGACTGCGATTCCAACGAAATTCTGACCGGAAACTGTGAGCTATTCTGACGCTTCGCTGAAAAGCAACGCGCTCCTGGACTGGCGACGGACGTAAATCGTGTTGCCTTCAATGCGTTCGACGGTGACGGTTTCGCCTTCGGTCAAAGGTTTTTCACCACCAACTGGAATGGCTGTCCAGGTCGAGCCATAAACTTTAACTGCGGCTTCGTTCAGCCCTCCTCGACTGGGCTCGACCACAGTGCCAACTTGCCCAATCATCGTTTCAATGTTGGTTTTCAACCCCTGGGCAGTCGAAGAAAGCGGTAAAAACCTTTCGAAGATTGTCCGCGACGCTATTAACAACGCCACTGAGACGACCAGAAAAACTGTGACCTGAACGGCAGTGCTGGTGACTCCGGCCAGCGCCAACAAGGCTGAAACCAGCGCGCCGATTCCAAACCAAAGCAAAAAGAATCCGGGCGTCAAAACTTCCAAACCGACGAAAACGGCGGCCAAAATCAGCCAAACGATCCAGGCGTATGACATAAGTTACTGCCCTCAGCTCGCCCATCAGCCGGGCGGGGTAAAGTTTATTATTCAGATTGTGATTGGCGACGGGCGCAGTATGCGACAGGCCGATTAAGCAAACAAGGGTATGGACTTATCCAATCATTATTGCATTCTGGGCATTTCATTATTGCATTCTGGGCATTCTGGGCATTCTGGGCATTTCGGAATTTTGCTTGATTGAAGCGCACATTTTTTTAATTCCAAATCTTAGGGAGCGAGAAATTAGCCGCCCGGTCGCTTTCCAGGCCTTTTTCTTCGATACAAA
>JAGNMH010000064.1:0-7380 GCA_017991275.1 Acidobacteriota bacterium | reverse complement strand
GCATTCTGGGCATTCTGGGCATTTCGGAATTTTGCTTGATTGAAGCGCACATTTTTTTAATTCCAAATCTTAGGGAGCGAGAAATTAGCCGCCCGGTCGCTTTCCAGGCCTTTTTCTTCGATACAAACGGACGACACGGATCGTCGCCTTGACACACTGAATTCGGTTACGTATTCTCCGCGTTCGCTTTTTTCACGCTGAAACACGGAGACTTACTTTATGTCTACTTACAAAATGTCTACTTACTTTCCGAGTGGCAAGGGGTTAGAGCAACATCGAAGCTGGCATTTGATTGACGCCAGTGGGATGACCGTTGGTCGTCTGGCAAGTGAGGTTGCCAGATTGTTGATGGGGAAACACAAACCGACTTACACTCCATTCCTTGATACCGGCGACCACGTGGTTGTCATTAATGCCGCAAAAGTCGTTTTCAAGGGGAACAAAACCGAAGATAAAATTTACCGGCATCACACTGGCTTTCCTGGTGGTTTGAAGGAAGTTAAGGCGAAAGACCTGTTGGCTAAAAACCCAGGACGTTTGGTCGAGTTGGCTATCAAAGGCATGCTGCCGAAAACCAAACTTGGCCGCGCAATGGGATCGAAGCTGAAAGTTTACGCTGGGGCAGAGCATCCGCATGGAGCGCAAAAGCCTGCTTCGCTTACTCTGTCTGTTTAGTTAAGCTAGAGAGAATGTCTAACACCAACCTGCCAACCTATTTCAACCTAACTCACAAAACAGCAAGTGGGGTGGCGAATCAAAATCAGGAGTGATTTGAAAGTGGCTGAGATTCAGTATTACGGAACTGGCCGTCGTAAGAGCGCGACCGCTCGCGTCTACCTGAGACCAGGAACCGGCAATTTCAAAATCAATCGCAAGGCGCTTGATACTCATTTCAAGAACGAAACGCAGCGGATGGTAATTCGCCAGCCTTTGCAGTTGACCGACACACTCGGCAAGTTCGATGTGTTAGTGAACGTTGCGGGCGGGGGATCTGCCGGACAAGCTGGCGCTGTGCGTCACGGCATCGCCCGTGCTCTACTTGAGTTTAACGGCGAACTTCGCAAGAAACTCAAGAAAGCCGGATTGCTAACACGCGACCCTCGCGCCAAAGAGCGCAAAAAGTATGGTCAAAAAGGCGCTCGCAAGCGTTTCCAGTTCTCGAAACGATAATTCTCGGTGGTTGGCATTCGTTGATTGGTGGTTGGTTGAAGCAAATTTCCAACCAATCACCAATCAATTGACCTGCTAACCACACAATCCATTGCCTTTCGCATCGTTGGTTGCTGAAATTGAACGAACGGAAGTATGAGGAAGGCGAGTACACCAAACCAATCTCGTGGAGGTCTAATTGGCTACAGTTACGATGAAAGAGTTGCTCGAAGCCGGAGTGCATTTCGGGCACCAAGTGCGCCGATGGAATCCGAAGATGAAGGAATATATCTTCGGCGAGCGCAATGGCATTTACATTATTGATCTGCAAAAAACCCAGCGGATGTTCAAAGAGGCGATCAGGTTCATCTCTTCCCTTTCCGGCGAAGGAACCAACAAAACGATCCTCTTTGTCGGCACCAAGCGCCAAGCACAGGACGCCATCAAGGAAGAAGCTGTTCGTTGCAATCAGTTTTACATCAATCAACGTTGGTTGGGCGGATTGCTGACCAATTTCCAGACAATTCAGAAGTCTATCAAGCGTTACAAGGACATCGAAGCAATGCAGGCCGATGGTCGCATTGAGCAATACGCGAAGAAAGAGCGCCTGGAAATTGAGCGCGAGCGACTGGCTCTGGAAAAGAACTTTTCCGGCATCAAGGAAATGCGCAGACTGCCTGACGCCATCTTCATTATTGACACAAACAAAGAAGAGATTGCCGTCAAAGAAGCCAACAAGTTGGACATTCCGGTTGTCGCGATTGTTGACACGAACTGTTCGCCGGAAGGCGTGACTTATGTAATTCCTGGAAACGATGATGCACTGCGCGCTGTTCGTTTGTTCGCATCGCGTATAGCTGACGCCATTTTGGAAGGCCATCAACTGGCTGAACAGAAAGAAGCCGAAGACGCAGCAACTGCCGCTGAACAAGCCAAAGTCAGTGGCGTTACCGTTGATATTCAACAGCGCCAGCAAAAAGATAGGGGCGAACGCGGTGATCGTGGCGGACGTGGTCGTGATCGAGGCGGACGCGGTGATCGTGGCGGTCGCGGCGGCGGCGGCGGCAGAGGTGGTGACAGAGGCCCGCGCCCAACGATTGCCGTTGCGGCGGCGGCTTCAGCATCGGCCGCTCCTGCAGCGACAGAAACTCCCGCTGTTGTTCCGCCTGTCGAATCGGCAGCCACCGAGCCTACGGTAATTGTTGAAACAGCGCCGGTTGAAGCGCCGCCGGTTGCGCCCGCTCAGGAAGCCAGCGTGGCTGAAGCGGCATAGGCTGAATTTCAAAGTTTCATTTTTACGGCGCAGCCAGATCATCTTTGGGGCTGCGCCGTTTTTACAATCATCAACTGAACTAGAGGGATTTATGGCAATTACGGCAGAAATGGTTAAAACCCTGCGCGAAAAAACTGGCGCGGGAATGATGGAATGCAAAAAAGCTCTGACTGAAACCAACGGCAACGAAGAGCAGGCAATTGAAGCGTTGCGCAAAGCCGGACTGGCAAGCGCCAAAAAGCGTGAAGGCCGCATTGCCGCCGAAGGAACTGTCGCTTCGTACATACACATGGGCGGCAAAGTCGGCGTGCTGGTTGAAGTCAATTGCGAAACTGATTTCGTTGCGCGCGGCGAAGATTTCCAACGATTCGTCAAAGACCTGGCAATGCACATTTGCGCTTCGGAACCACAGTTCGTCCACAAAGACGAAGTTTCGGCTGATGTGATCGAGAAAGAAAAAGAGATCGCTCGCGGGCAGGCTCTGACCGATCCGAAGAACGCCAACAAACCCGAAGCAATCATCGAAAAGATGATTCAGGGCCGGATGGACAAGTTCTTTACCGAAGCAGTGTTGCTGGAGCAGCCTTTCGTCAAGGATCAGACCGTCACTATTGGCGAGCTGGTCACGCAACTGACGGCCAAAACCGGCGAAAAGTGCAGCATCCGCCGCTTCACTCGTTACAAAATGGGCGAAGGCCTGGAAAAACGCTCCGAAGATTTCGCCAGCGAAGTCGCTTCAATGACCAAATCATAAATTGGTGAATGGTGAAGCGGCTGGTTAACCAGCCGCTTCACCATCTACGAACCATTAATCACCGTGTCAGATTCAACCAACACAACAAAGCCGGCCTTTCACCGCATTCTTCTCAAATTGAGCGGCGAAGCCCTGATGGGCGATGGCCGTTACGGCATTGACCCGAAAGTGGTCATTCGCATCGCTCAGGAAGTCAAAGACGTTCATGAACTCGGTGTCGAAATTGCCCTGGTCGTGGGCGGCGGCAATATCTTTCGCGGCCTGAGCGCAAGCGCAATGGGCATTGATCGCGCTTCGGCGGATTACATGGGAATGCTGGCAACGGTTATGAACGCCATCGCACTGCAAGACGGATTGGAAAAAGTAGGCATTTACACTCGTGTTATGTCGGCCATCGAAATGCCGGAAGTTGCCGAACCGTTCATTCGCCGCCGGGCGGTTCGCCATCTGGAAAAAGGCCGCGTAGTCATTTTCGCAGCAGGAACCGGCAATCCGTATTTCACAACTGACTCGGCTGCGGCGTTGCGCGCTTTGGAAGTCAAAGCCGATGTCCTCATGAAAGCAACCGGAGTTGGAGGAATTTACACCTCCGATCCTCGCAAAAATTCAGATGCGGTCAAGATTGATGAACTGAGTTATATGCGAGTGTTGCAGGATGAACTGGCCGTGATGGACGCTTCGGCAATTTCGCTGTGCAAGGAAAACCGGCTCCCGATTATTGTCTTCAGTATGAACGAACCTGGAAACATCAAACGCGCTGTTTTAGGCGAGCGAATAGGCTCTATCGTCAAACCCGATGACGGAATCGGGAAAAAGCAATAAACCTAAAGGCGGCAAATACGAGTGGCAAGACTGGTGCCTGTCAATCGTATTTGCTTCAAGTAAGCGTGGGGCACCACTTGGAGAATAACCATGGCGACAGCAGAGATCATCAAAGACGCAAAAAACCGGATGGAAAAAGCCATCGAAGATTTCAGGCACAAACTGACGACCGTCCGCACCGGGCGCGCTTCCATCAGCCTGCTTGATGGGGTAACAATTGAGTATTACGGCACACCTACGCCGTTGAACCAGGTGGCGACACTCAACGCGCCTGACGCTTCAATGCTGACGGTTCAACCTTTCGACCCGTCACTGATCAACGAAATTGACAAAGCAATCCGTTCTTCCGATCTGGGGTTTAATCCATCAAACGATGGCAGATTGGTTCGCGTGCCGATTCCACCGCTGACCGAAGAGCGCCGCAAACAAATGGTCAAAGTCATACACGAAATGGCTGAAGAGCATAGAACCGGCGTCCGCAACGTCCGCCGTGATGCTAACGAAAAACTGAAAAAATCATTGAAGGACAAACTCATCTCTGAAGATGAAGAGAAGCGTGGCCTGGATGAAGTGCAAAAACTGACCGACCACTCAATCGCCAAAATCGGCGAACTGCTGGCCCACAAAGAAGGTGAAGTCCTGAAGGTTTGATGTAAAAGAGAGGGGCAAGTTGAACTTGCCCCTCTCTTTTACGTTTAGGATTCGATTCGATAAACCTTCCCCTTCCAGACAACCACCAGACGCTCTCCCAGCGCGAAGCAATCAGCCAGATTCGGCTCTTTTCCTATCAAATCAAAGTATTCGTTGCTGGCGAACTTCAGCGTCACGACTGGAAGCTTGTCTTCGGCTTTGAAATCGCTGTCTGTCCAGATTCCGTCACGCAGGTAAAATGTTTTACCTGCCACTTGCCGCATAGTATTTCCAGCCGACTCAACTGCTTGAATCTGATCGGCCTGCCGCAAAGCCTCTTTCTGCTTGCTCATCTGAACAGCTCCCTGACCGGAAGTAGAGCGAGGTGCTGGTGAGGGCAGTGACGGAGTATGAATACTCAATTTGCTATTACCCCCTTGAACCGTAACAACTTCAGACCGCTCCCCTGGCCTTTCGGCAACACGCATTCCTGGTTCCAATACCAGATATGACGTATACGGAGTGACGATGCCGTAACGAGTTCCAAGCTGAACAACTTCGTCGCGCAATTCCTTAGATTCGCCGTTCGTTCGGATTTGATCCAGCAGATGACCTACGCGACGCATTGACCATAGATGAGGCAGGAATTCGTTGTTGGTTTGTTTTTCCGGAAACGACAGGTCTTCATAAACGAAGTTGCGCGTCTGCCCGTTGACGCTTCCAAGCAGCGACAGGCGGTGATCTTTGTCGTGACCGTGGTAACGCCCTACCAGCACCAACTGCGATCCATGGAAAATGTCAGGCATCGTTCGCGGATAAACCATGTCAGTTTCCAAACCTGCCCAGTCAATCGAAACGCCGCTCAACACAGGATGATTGACCTTGGCAAAGAAGTTTGAAACCTTCACTTCCAAATCTTCATTCGGTTCGATGTAAGCGACCGCCCCGTTATTTTCGTTGGCCAAACTGTCCAGCAACAATGTGTTCACGTCGTATCCGACACCAAAAGTGAATAACCGAACCTGATTCGTGTTGGCTTGTTTGACGTTTTCCAGAATTCGCTTTGGCTGAGTTTCTCCGACTGTAGGCTGGCCGTCTGTGACCAGCACGATCATTCGCGGGCGTTCGCTCGGCTGAATTAACTTGAAAGCGGCAGCCAGCGCCTCGTTGATGTTTGTTCCTCCGGCGGGTTTCATTCGATCAATAAATTCGCGCGCCTGTCGCTTGCCCTGGTCGTTTCCGTTGAGCGGTTGCGCGCTTAGCAAATGCTCTTCCCCGGAAAATGAAACTATGTTGAATCGGTCTCGCTCGTCCAACGAGTTGACGCCATAACGAAGGGCCGCTTTGGCTTTTTCCATCTTGCTGTCTTTGCCTGTTCCTTCCCCCATTGAGCCGGAAGTATCCATGACAAAGATCACATCTTTAGCCACAACGTTGCGCTCATCCAATTGAGCTTTAGGCGAAACCAGCAACAGAAAATAACCATCTTTGCCCGGCTCGCGGTAAGTCAGCAGCGAGACGCCAAAATCCTGCTCGGACAAATTGTAGAAAAGCTGGAAGTCCGGCTGCGGACTTATCCCAAACTTGGCTGAGCGAGCTTCAAAACTTATTCGCGCTCGCCGTTCGCCATCGCGCTTGACTTCGATTTCGTGAGAAGGCGAGTAAACGCCTTTGATCGGTACATTCGAAACGATTTCAATTTGCGCCGAGATACTGCTTGGAGCATTCCGCTGCGGCTGGTTTTCAGCCGAACGGCGTGGCGGTTCGGGCATAAAGCCGTTCGCTCTCCAACCAGTGCCAAGCGGGTAACGATAAGCAACTGCACCGCTTTCCCCCGTCAGAATCTGGCTATAAGTGAGTTCGATCTTTTTATCGCTGTTCGGTTGAATGGGGAAAATACTGGCTTGAAACAGGTTCTTGCCCGCGTATTCCAGCAAAGCCGGATCGCGCCGCGACCGAACGATGCTATCGTAAATTCGCCTGGCTTCATCACGCGAACGGACTTCGCCAACCAGACGATTGTTGCCGTCCCACATTGCAAACTCAGTGATTGAAACGTTGTCGGGCAGCGGGAAGAAATAAACGCCTTCGAGCACGAACGGCGTGTCGTTTTCAAAAACCTGCTCAACGTGAGTCACGGCGACTTGATCGGTGATTTTGGTAGTGAACTTGATGCTTTTGATCTTCAACGGTTGCTGAGGAACCTGTGGCGGCGGCACGCAACGCGGAATCGGACGTTCGCACGGTCTTGGCAGAATAATTCCCTGCCCTTGAGCGGCGACTGCGATAAAAATCATCACAAACAAAGCTGCAAAAATTTTCTGTGGCTGAAAAACGAACTTCATAACTCCTCCTTGAGCTGGTTCAAAGCCGATGGATTGTAAGACTGAGACCGGGGTCGTTCGCAGAACGCCTACTCATAAGTGTTCTTGCAAACGGTTGAAGGCGCGCCTCTTCCAATTCTAATCCTATGGAGCTATCATTCGACTACGTTGCCAAGAGGTCACAAACTAAACACTTTGAAAGAATTTTGAATGGAGTGTATGCAAAATTTTCATACACTCTTTAGTGAGTGTATGTTTTCGATAAATTTTGAAATATGCATTCTCACTTAAAGCTGCAAGTTATTCCTGTAAAACGTTCAGTAGCAGGCTTTTAGTGATAGCCAACAAATACTGGCATTGTGTTTGCTAAGCTGTTGAACTGACTAACTGATGTTTACTAGGAAGTTATCAGGAAAATCGAAACTCCA
>JAGNMH010000709.1 GCA_017991275.1 Acidobacteriota bacterium | reverse complement strand
TGTCTGTCACGCCCGTTGCCAGCACGATTTCTTTCGGCCCTTTGTCCGTTGTGACTCGCCCGGCAATCAGCACCGGCAGCAGGTTGTGCATTTGGCGCGGTTCATTGTCGAGTTTGGTTTTCCACAACAGTTTCATATTTTTGACTGTGGAAGTGGAAAGAATGGTTTCGTTCTTTTGCCAGCCGGTGCGTTCTATATCTCCGCCGTCGGTCAGCCAGTCGGCAATTTTGCCGCCTTGAGCCGATTGTTGTGGAGTCCACACTGCAACGTTAACAACCAGCAATGACAGCGACAGCCCTAAAACTTTAACAAAACTTCTATATTCCATTGGGAATACTCCCTTCTGATTTGCCACGTCGGCAGTTGCCTCTGTGGAGTAGTGTTGCCCCTAAAAGAGCATAAATCGGCACAGTCAACCTGTGCAGGCTTATTGATAAAGTATCGTAAAAATGAGAGTAACGAAACTTGAACCGGTTCAGAGGGCACAGAAACTCAAGCCCTGAGTCTGATTTCCAGAGACGGAGTGGATTCCGTCGAGTTTCATAATTTTGTTTGACCAGTCGGTGACTTGGACGGGTTATACACCGCCAGCTAAAGCAGGGCAAGGAATGGGAGTGAAGAATTGAGAATTGAAAAACAAAAGGGATCGAAATGTTATCCGATCCCTTTTCAGTTTGGATTGCGGGGGTAGGATTTGAACCTACGACCTTTGGGTTATGAGCCCAACGAGCTACCAGGCTGCTCCACCCCGCGTCAAAAGCGAATTAGGACTTTATGGTTCGATGGCTCTTTTGTCAACGGGTCAATCGAAACTTTCTTTCAAGCAGGAAATTACCCCCCTATGACTCCGGCCACGCCGCAGTTCAGGCATCGGTAAAGAGTCCCTGCACGTTCGGGGAAAACCTGCACTCTGGCTGGCCCGCATGTGTGGTCAACATTTACCTCAAACAGAGTGTAATACTGGTCGTCGCTGATCGCCGTTAGAGCGTCAAAAATCGCCTGCTCGGCCATTGTGTTGCGGTCAATTGCCTGGAAAAAATCCAGTTCGTAATCGGAATAACCTTCTTCATCATATCCGTTTTGCATTATTGCTCCTCCCACGTAATCTGCCTGCGCAGATTAAGCATAAATTGTATTCAATGATTTTGTTGTCTGGCAGGGGGCTTTTATACTACGACGCGATTCATTAACAAAAGGAGCTTGCCAATGCCTGTCGTGATTCAGGTCTTTTCCGATTACGTCTGACCATACTGTTATCTTGGGGAGTTTCCCCTCAGAAACGCTGCCGCCGTTACGGGAGCTGAAATTGTCTGGCGAGCATTTCAACTGCGCGAATCCGGCCCGCCAAAGTTTGAGCCTCGTGGCGAACGCGCTAATGCAGGCTGGAAAAATTCCATTTACCCGATGGCCGAAAGGTTGAAAGTTGAAATGCGCCAGCCTTCGCGGGCACCGCTGACCAGGCTTGCTCACGAAGCCGCTGCCTGGGCGAGGTCAAAAAACAGCTTCGAACAATTTCATAGACGATTGTTCAAAGCCTTCTTTGTTGAAGACAAGGACATTGGCGAACAGGCTGTGCTAAGGGAAATTGCCTGGCAATCAGGTTTGAACCCCGCTGATTTGGAGGCTGCTCTGGCTGGGCATCAAATGACCGAAGAATTTGACGAAGATTTGTTGATCGCCCGAACTTACGGAATTACAAGTGTGCCTTCGTTTGTTATTGGCGGTCACGTGCTGGCTGGAGTTCAAGACGAAGCTGTTTTGATTCGTGCCATCGAGCTAGCGCGCGAAGGAAAATTGGAAGCGGAAACGAAGAAATTGCCGCATTTGCCAGTCAATATCACTCGAAACTGAATCGGTAGCGAGTTCTCAAAACAAATGCAACAAACTATCCAACACATCGAAGCAGGAAAGATCGTCGCCATTTTGCGCGGAGATTTCAGCGGACGCGAAGAAGACATCGTTGCCGCAATGATCGGAGGCGGATTGACAGCCGTCGAAGTCACCTTGAATTCCCGCGACGCTTTTGCCGCAATCAATCGGCTGGCGAAACGCTTCGGTTCGGAAATCGCAGTCGGCGCAGGAACTGTGCTAACGCCAAACGAAGTTCTGCGAGCCGCTGACGCCGGAGCGCAGTTCATCGTTTCGCCCAACCGAGACATTGCGGTGATCGAACAAACAAAGAAGCTCAATCTGGTTTCGCTGCCCGGCTGTTTCACGCCTTCGGAAGTTGTCGAAGCTATCAACGCCGGAGCCGATGCCGCCAAGCTCTTTCCGGCAAACTCGCTCGGCCCGGCTTTTGTGAAAGCTTTGCGCGGGCCGCTGCCGCAGATTCGCACAGTACCAACCGGCGGAGTAACAGCCGAACTGGCGCGCGAATACTTTGCCGCTGGAGCTTGGGCTGTCGGCGCAGGATCGGAGTTAATCGGCAAGGATTGGTTTGTCGAAGGTGGATTGCAACGCTTGAGCGAACGCACGGCGGCTTTTGTCGCGGCTGGGAGGCGCTGATGGCTGAAGAAAAACTATGCGCGGTTTACGTGGACACGGGGACGACCAACAGCCGGGTCTGGTTGGCGCACGGCGAAGAAATTCTGGCCAAAGCCGAAGCTCAAGTCGGCGTGCGCGACACCGCGAAAGACGGTTCGTCGTCGCGGCTGCGTTCGTCGTTAAAAGAGTTGATTGAAAAGGTTCGCGCTCAAGCCGAAGACGCCACGCCGGTTTGTGTCGCCGCCGCCGGAATGATTACTTCGTCGTTGGGACTGGCCGAAGTTCCGCATTTGGCAGCGCCTGCCGGAATTGCCGAACTCGCCGCTGCAGCTCGCGCTTATCGGTTTTCTGAAATCACTGATTTGCCCGTGCTGTTGGTTCCGGGCGTGAAGTCAGGGCAGATGCCTTGCGAATTGACGACGGTCGGCGAGGCGGATTTGATGCGCGGCGAAGAAACGCTTTGCGCCGGATTGGTGATGCTTGGATTGGCGAAAACTCCGGCGACGGTTTTGAACTTAGGCTCGCACTGGAAAGCGATTCGATTGGATTCAGGCGGACGAATTGCCGCCAGTGTGACTTCGCTGGCGGGCGAACTGGTTTATGCCGCACAGACTCAGACTATTCTGGCCAGCGCAGTTCCTCACGAACGCCCGGCGAATGTGAATTTCGATTGGCTGGAAGCCGGGATGCGCGAACAGCGATCCGCAGGTTTGTCGCGCGCTTTGTTTTGCGTTCGCTTGTTAGAACAGTCGAAACGAGGAAGCGCCGAAGACCGTCTGAATTTTTTGATTGGAGCGTTTATCGCCGCCGACCTGGACGCGCTTTCTGCTCGTGGAGTTCTTTCCGGTTCCGTCGTTATTGTTGGCAGTGGCGGATTGGCCGAAGCCTGGCGGCACGCGCTAGCCCAGGTTGAAATTCAATCGAGGATCATTTCCGGCGAACAAAGCGAACGCGCATTGCTGGCCGGGCTTCGCAGTATTATTGAGTCAGTACCGCGCGCGGTAGCAAGCGGGTTCCCTTTGACAGGCGCT
>JAGNMH010000708.1 GCA_017991275.1 Acidobacteriota bacterium | reverse complement strand
ATTGAGCCGGCTTTCTGATCGCTGGCTTCCGAAGTCGGCGGAACCAGCAGACCCGGATCAGCAGCGAGAGCGAAAGACGACATCACAACCAGCGCGAAAAGCGCCAACAAGAGGTGTGTAAGTTTGCGTGAAGTACGCATCAGATTTTTCTCCCTAGGTGAAATCACAGAAGTGATGTTGGAAAGCTGCGTAAAGGGGTGGTGAGCCACATCTACTGTCCAAAACGCAACATATACCGTTTGTAAGAAATTACATCAGCATAATTCAGAGACGACCAATCCCATCGAGATTTTAGTAGGTTACGCTGCTTTGCTGACATGGTGAAAAGAGTCAGAGAGCTTTCTATTGAGGGCATTATTCGTGAGGAAAGCTCGCTAACGTGGCGCAGAGTACACTCTGCCAAACTGGCTGTCAACCATTTATAGGTTAGATTTTTTCTTTCTCAAATACATTACTTCGACGCCACAAAGTCTGGCCAGTTTTACTACCCACATAACGTCTTCCTAATTGACGATTAGACGGGCATTTGTAAACAACGACCCTGATTCAATTAAATTCTTGGCTTCCCATTCCAAAATGCCTAACTGCAGCCATAAACCGGCAAAGCCGCTCCATTGATTGCTCTTGCTCCGTCAGAGGCCAAAAATAAAACTACATCGGCGATAGATTCTGGAGCGACCCATTTGCTGAAATCGCCATCCGGCATAGCCGCACGATTTTGAGGAGTATCTATCAAACCTGGCAGCACACAATTGACATTCAGCCCTGCGTTTTTTAACTCACCAGACATGCTTTCGGTTAAGCGGACAACGGCAGTTTTCGAGACGCTGTAAGCTGCGTGATAAGCATCCCCACTCAAAGCCGCTCTGGAAGCAATGTTGACAACCTTGCCGTAACCTTGTTTTAGCATGTGCGGGACCACCAACTGACAAACCACAAACACTGACCGAGCGTTCAAATTCAGCATAAAATCCCAGTCACCCATCGGCGTTTCGTGTAACGCTGTTCCCGCGCGATAACCGCCTGCGGTGTTGATCAGTGCGTCAATACGGCCATACTTTTTAAGTATCTCTTCGATGGCAGTCGCAACCGAAGCTGGATCGGTCACATCAGTCGGTGGTGCGACAAAATGGTTAGACGAACCCGCAAGTCCTGGAAAAACTTCTAATAAACGACCGGGGGTGCGATCAACAAAAGCGATTCTTGCCCCGGCGGATGAAAACGCTTTAGCTGCTGCAACACCAAGATTTCCGGCAGCCCCGGTGATAACGATTACACGATCTGTAAAATCAAGCTTCATATATTTCCTCTTCCAAAATCAACATCTGGCCAAATCAATATCTGGCCAAATCAATATCTGGCCAAATCAATATCTGGCCAAATCAATATCTGGCCAAATCAATATCTGGCCAATCAGTATCCGGCAAACGGTTTTAGGATCATATTCGCTGTCCGCGAAATCCAAAACTGCAAACTGAAAACAATGGTTAATGCCGCTTGGCTGGGATTTTATTTCTGGTATAAGATCACTTTGGTTTTTCGTCGCTCCAAAAAAGTAAATCGCATCGCAAACGACAAGAGACAATCCAAATTCGAAAATTTAAAAGTACGTCTTAATTCTAACGGAGATGTCGGTGCAAATAGCCTCAGGAAAGACCGGAGATACTATGGAGCCTCGCTCCCGCGACCAGGAATTGATTTCGCTCATGGAGCGAATCGCCAAAAGCGATCAATCCGCACTCGCAACACTTTACGACACTACTAATCGCCTGGCTTACGGGCTGATCCTGCGAGTTCTTGGCGATGCCAGCACTGCGGAAGAGGTTCTGCTGGACGTTTACACACAGGTTTGGAGACAAGCCGCAAATTATGACATAGGACGCGGAAGTCCATTGGCCTGGATAACGACAATAGCCCGCACACGAGCGATTGATAGGCTGCGTTCAGGCTGGCAGGACAGGCAGCGCAAAGAATCGCTTGATTTGCTCAACGACCGCGAAACCACTGCTGCAAACCCTGAACAATCATCAGTTAACTCTGAAAGGCAACAATTTGTTCGCAACGCGCTGAGCAAGCTTTCGCCTGAACAGCGCGAGGTTATTGAACTGGCTTATTACGGTGGTTTAAGCCATAGCGAAATTGCCACCAAACTGGATCAACCTCTGGGAACGGTTAAAACGCGAACCCGTTTGGGAATGATGAAACTGCGTGAAGCGTTGACACCTATTCTTAACGGCACGCAGTAAACCTCAAATGCACCGGGAGGAAACTTTTATCTTGCCCACCACAACGGAACAAGCACGGGAAATGGCGGCGCTATACGCACTTGGCGCATTGACTCAACACGAAGTACGGGCTTTCGAAAACCTTTTAACCGACGGTAACAACGACCTGGCTGAAGAGTTGGCCGCATTTCAGGCTATCTCGTTTCAACTGGCATTGGCTGTGCCGGAATGTGTTCCATCCCCATCGGTTCGGGAGAATTTGCTTGCTGAAATTTCAACAGCACAGCCATCAGTAACCAGCCCAGCAACCGCAGGAAAAGATTATCAACTGTCTTCTGTGCCAGTTCAGCATTCACAGTTTTTCAGTTTGCAGGCCAACGAAGGCCAATGGCAGAAAATTGGACCAGGGCTGACGGCCAAAACTCTCTTTATTGATCAGGCGTTAGGCACTGTGACTTCGCTGGTCAGAATGGCTCCTGGAGGCGCTCTGCCGTCACATCGTCACAAAGGAAACGAGCAGTTTTTTATTCTGGAAGGCGACTGTAATGTTCATGGCACTAGACTGGGGCCGGGTGATTTTCATCAAGCCGCGCCTGGGAGTATCCACGATTCCACTTACACCGTCGAAGGCACTACATTTCTGCTTATTGCCCCGGCAGATTATGAAATACTGCAACCATTGTAAGAACTGGAGATTTTTTTTGAGCGGCGACAATTACACTTTCAAATCTACAAGTAGCGCCGCTCATACGGGTTGGCGCTCTTTCAATTTTATGAACCTTCACAAAAACATTTCGGCAAACAGCCATTCGAAAATCTGCTTTTCGGTTTTTGCCTTTTGCTCTTTGCTTTTTACCTTTTGACTTTTTCCAAGTGCTTATCACCAGCCCTGCCAACGAACGTTTGAAACACGCCCGCCGAGTCCGTGATGGCCGCGAAGAGGGTTTTATCTTTGTTGAAGGCGAACGCCTGATCGAAGAATGCCTGCAATCAAATTTGGCCGTGGAGGCCTGCTTTCATTTGCCCGGACTTTCACCACGAGCAGAAACAATTCTGACTGAATTGGCCAAACGCAGTTGTCCATCTTTTGCCACAGCAGATGCCGTGCTGGCTACAATCAGTGACACGGTCAACACTCAAGGTCTGATAGTCATTGCCAAGCGGCCATTCGACACACTGGATCAGGTTCTTTCGTCAGGTTCACCAATTGTTTGCCTGGACTCTGTTCAAGACCCTGGGAATTTCGGAACGATTCTGAGAACCGCCGAGGCCGCCGGAGCCAAGGGTGTGATTTC
>JAGNMH010000707.1 GCA_017991275.1 Acidobacteriota bacterium | reverse complement strand
CCCGGCCAGTCCTAACTCACCATCAAGTCAATGGTTTCCTGCGCTATGCTTTCGACAATGCGGCCAAACCGACGGGTAAATCTGGAAAGAAAAAACATGGCCAGTTGCGGAATGTCGGACTTGCGTTCGCGCAACGACGGGTTGCGCAAAGGCAATACATTCAGGCGGTAAAACAGATCGGCGCGGAACCGTCCGGCTTTGACCTCATCGGCCAGGTTGCGATTGGTGGCGGCGATTATGCGCACGTTCACTTTGCTGGTTTTGCTGCTGCCGACCGGCTCGAATTCGCCTTCCTGCAAAACACGCAACAGTTTGACCTGAGTTTCCAACGGCAATTCGCCGACTTCATCCAGAAACAGCGTTCCGCCGTCGGCCAGTTCAAACCGCCCGGTGCGCCTGTCCAGCGCGCCAGTAAAAGCGCCTTTGACGTGGCCGAAAAGTTCGCTTTCAACCAGTCCGGCTGAAATTGCGCCGCAATTGACTTTGACCAAGGGGCGGCTTTTACGCGAGCTGCGGTCGTGAATGGCGCGGGCGATCAATTCTTTGCCGGTTCCAGTTTCTCCAAAGATCAGAACGGTGGCATCGGTTGGAGCTACCTGTTCGACCTGCTGCAACACTTCCAGCAAAGCGGGGCTGCCGCCGACGATTTCTTCAAAGTTATGTTCGCGCCGGATTTCTTCCTGTAGATAAATGTTTTCAGCGTGCAGTTGATTTTTGAGCTGTTCAATTTCGGCCATTGCCTGTCGCAGACTTATCTCGGCCTTTGTGCGTTCGAGTTCTGCGCCGGCGCGTGCAGCGAAGATTTTCAAAATATCCATTCCGCGCGGCGCGTCCATCGCCTGATCGTCAATGACAGCCAGATGACCGATCAGGCCGCCTGTCGAATCGTGGATGGGGATGCCGATATAACTCTGCCCATTCAAATCAACCAGCGCAGTTTCTTCGGGAAAGAGCTTTTGCAATTCGCTGGCGTAAAAACAGGTCTCGCCCTGATAAACCTTTTCGCAGGTGGTTTGGCGCACGTCGTATTCAAAACCTTCGACCAAACCTTTGCCGTCCCAAAAAGCCAGTGTGCGGGCACGAGTGCGTTCGGAGTTGGCGCATTCGGTGACAAACGCGATCTTGACCGGAATCGCCGAAGCCATGTGACGCACCAGCGAGGCAAAGAAATCTCCGCCTGTGACCGCCGCCGTGCCTTTGGTAATCGAACGCAGAGTTTGTTCGCCGGATTTCATTTCGTCATAAAGCCAGGCGTTTTCCAGCGAGATGGCGGCCTGCGAAGCCAGCATCTGACAAATCAGTATGCGCTCCGGCGTGAATGCGCCAACGGCACGATTGTTTTCCAGATACAGAACTCCAATCAGCCGACCTTGATTAAGCACAGGAGTGCACATCACCGAACGCGGCTGGTGGTGCAAGATGAATGGGTCATTGCCATAAAGGTCGTCGCGTTGCGCATCGGCCAGAACTATGTTTTCAGAAGTTCGCCGGACGTAATTCACAATGCTGGCTGGCAAGCCTTGAACTTGATCGAGCGGGATCGCGTCATGTAAACGAACTTCAGGCAAACGGGATTCGGGCAACCTGGCCGAGGCTGCATCCACAAAACCTTCGGCATGAACGAATGGCTGACCTTCGTGCTCCAGAATCAGACAGCCGCGATCTGCTCCGGCATTTTCAATCGTGATGCGCATCAATTTCGCCAACAGCTTTTCCAGTTCAATTTCACCGGCAATGGCCTGGGCGGCTTTCATCACACTGAAATGATCCAACCCGCTTTCCGCAAAGCCCTCTCTCACGGTCGGGCTACTGACACGCAAAAGCTCCTCTCTAAGCATCGGGTTACTGGCACGCAAGTCAGGATGTTTGCCATCTAGTTCTTCGACTTTGGCCGCCGCGCCCCACTGTGCATAACAGGATCGGGCTTCGGTCAAAAAGGCTGTGGCGATTTTTTTTCGCCCACGACCCAGATAAAACCTGGCGCACAGTTCATTCGCCAACGCCTGATTCTGGATGGCGTTTGTTTCTTCGGCGTAGCTGATGGCGCGCTCATAAAGTTCGAGCGCCGATAAGTCATTGCCCGTAATGCGTTCAAGTTCCGCCGACAACAACAGCGATTGGCAAAGATAATTTTCGGGACAGTTCGCCGCCAGAACTCCAAACCATCTGCGCGCTTCTTCCATTTCCGCCAGATAAACCTCGCGCTCCTGTTCAGAGGCATCAGCAAAATTCGCCACCAGCGTCAGACCATTCCAGAACTCGAAGATGACAGGCCAGATCGTGCCTTCCAGTTGATGAATGATTTCGCGTCCCTGCCGGGCGATTTCCAGCGCGCGGTCGAATTCGCCGAACAGGTAACAAAGCTGAAGCTTGGTGGCGATATAACAAATCGTGAAGAAGGAGTTGCCGCGATAAGTTTCAACGTAGACGGTTTCGTCAAAAGCTTCGCCTGTCAGTGAAGTCGGAGCGACCGTTTCTCCGCGCAACGCTCGCGCCCAATTCAGCAGCGTCTGTTGACCGTCGCTGACACTGGCGGCTTTCAGTTTTTTGAACAGCGCCAGATTGGGCGTGTAATCGCGAATGAATTGCGCCAGGTTTTGGGTAATGGCAATGGCCACCCAGGTTTCGGTGAACGCGCCGTAAATCCCGTAAGTAAAATCGCCGGTTTCAAATCCGCTGCGGCTGGCTTCGCGGGCATAAGGTATACAGCTTTCCAGCGGACGCCGCCACAAGTTGGCGTGCGCGTGGAACTGCTGGTAAATCTTTGCGCGTCGCCGCGTGTCGTTGAAACGTTCGTTGACGGCCAACGCCAGCAGACCGAATTCGTAAGCCGATTCGTAATCTTCACGCACGGGGCCGACCGTCACAGTATGCGTTGCGTAACCGTAAGCCGACTCTTCGGAATTTCCGTGAATCAAAGACAACCGAACCATGGTGGCTGAAATCAGTCGCGTCAGAATTTGATTGCCGGAGATATAAGCCGAAGACCAAATGGTAGTCAGCAGATTCATGACCATTCTGGTTTCCGGGTCGGTCATCACCGGCAGGTCAATCAGCGAAGCGATGCTGCGGCTGCCCAACAAAACATGAATTTGTTCAATCTCCTGTTCCAGAGCGGCCTGTTGCGCGGCATCGGAATCGGGAAAGGAAACTCCGAACGGCAAAAGAGCCTGACGCCCGCTGGCAATGGCTTCGGCGTAACGCGACTGATTCTCGTTTTGGACGATCCGCAGACTTAGAACTCTGGCTTGATCCAGATGGTTTTTTGCGCGCTTGAGCAGTGATTCAAACGCCGATTCGGCCTGCTCGAAATCGCCGCACAAGTTCAGGCATTCGGCGGCTTCCAGATGCAGGGCAAACGCCAGCTCGTAATTCGACTCCCATTCGCTTTCATTGAGAAGCTTTGCGCCCAATTTCAAGTATTCCAGCGCCGCATTGTAAGCCGTGGAGGATTTTGCCTTTTGACCCGCGCTCAGATTGAGTTGAACGAGAACCAGTCGTTCAGCCTCTTCGGAGATCAAA
>JAGNMH010000705.1 GCA_017991275.1 Acidobacteriota bacterium | reverse complement strand
ATGAGATGCTGGCTTCGCCGACGACGGCTTCGTTGCTGACAAGGGAGAAAATCTCGCCACTGTACTTTTTCAGCTACACGTTCATTCCGTTATCTTCGATCAACTTCCCGCACATGATTATCTTCTGCCTGACGGCGGAACGCGTTCAGCATTTCAAAAAGACGGTCATCCTGTATCCAATCTGCATGCTGGCGATCTGGCTGCCCGCAGTTTTTCTGGGAGTAACAGCCAATCGCGCAATCGAAGTCCCGGCAATTCGTGCCAAGCTTGAAGCCCGGCAAACTTTGGCGACCGGAGCCGCGACGCTGACGCCGGAACAAAAAACCGAGCTTCGCGCCAAATCGGCAGGCGATGACGTGTTGCTCAGATTGTTGGAAGCTTATGCTCCGTTGTGGCTTGCGGGCTTGCTTGGAGCCGGAATTATGGCCGCCGTAATGGCCAGCGATTCGCAAATCCTGGCTCTTTCGACCATGTTCACCGAAGACATTTTCGGTTTCTACAAAGGCAAGGAACGCTTCGGCGAAAAGGCCCAGGTGATGACCGGTCGTTTGTTTGTCGTGGGTTTGACGCTGCTGGCTTACTTCATCGCGCTGAAATTCCCGCAACCGATTTTCGACCTGGCCGTGTCGTATGCTTTTTCGGGATATTCAGCCTTGATGCCGCTGATGATCGCAGCCTTGTTCTGGAAACGCAGCACGAAATGGGGAGCATTGGCTTCGACTTTGTGGGCGGCTGGAAGCGTCGCCGCCATCGCCATTTTTCAATCCGTCGTGGCAACTCCAAAAGTCATCTGGTCGGTTGGAAGCTGGGAAGTTCTGGCCAGAACTCCGGGCGGGACTTCGGTTTTTGGCTTGCTGCCTGTGGTGCCGATGACGATTGTCTCGGCGATCTTGATGGTTGCGATTTCTTTGATAACAGCGAAACCGGCGGAATCAACGGTCAATCGTTACTTTTCAAAATAACCGCTGTGCCGGAGTTCGAAATGTCCGCAAGAAAAATTTCAATGCCCAGTAGTGCCGAATCGGTCAGCGACCTTCGCCGACTCTGAGCGCGACCAGGCGGCTTTCTTTTTGATTGGGTTGGATGATTCGCAGAACCAGGGCAGTGCCCTCGCGCAGATTGGCAGTAACCTTTTGGAAATCTTCCAAATTATGAACGGGTTGGCGATTGACTTCGATGATGACATGGCCGGGCAACCAGCGCATTTCAGCCGCTGGGCCTAGAGGATCAATGTCGGAAATTACAACGCCGCTTTTGACCTGAACTTCTTCGCCGTTGTCGCTCTTGGCCGCGTGCAATGATTCAGGCGACAACTCTTTCACGGCGAAACCCAGCGGCAAATTCATTTTTTGAATATCTTTGTTCGCCGGGCGAGTGTCCAACTGGCGATCATCCGGCGGGCGACGATCCAACTTGGCTTTTAAGACCAGCCGCTGTCCTGAGCGAACCAGGCCAATTTCGACTTCCTGAGCAGGCTGCGCGTTGGCAACAGCAGTGTAAAAATCATCAGAATTCTGAAGCGGGAGCTTGTTGAAATCGGTCAGCACATCGTAAGGCTGAATCCCTGCACGCGCCGCAGCTTTATCAGCCGAAACAAACGAAACCAGAACACCTTGCAGATCGCCTATTCCCAAACCTTCGCGGAATTCAGGCGTCAGATTTTCCGGCATCAAGCCAAGATAACCGCGTTCGACTACGCCGACAGTTCGCAACAGTTCGACCACTCGTTTAACAACGTTGCTGGGCACGGCAAAGCTGATGCCCCGGCTGTCAACGCGAATGACCGTGTTGACTCCAACCACCTCGCCGGATTTGTTCAACAGCGGGCCGCCGGAATTGCCGCGATTAATGGCGGCGTCGGTTTGAATGAAATCTTCAAAAGGCTGGTCTCCATAAACTTTGCGGCCTTTGGCGGAAACTATACCGGCGGTGACAGAGTGTTCATATTCCAGCGGATTGCCTATGGCTATGACCGAATCGCCGACTCGAACCGCGTCGGAATCGCCGAAAGCAATGGTGCTCAATTCGTCGGCTTCGATTTTGATCAGCGCAATATCCGTGGCGACATCGGTTCCAATGATTGTCGCTTTGCGTTCGCGCCCGTCGGCCAAACGAACTCTGATGCGGTCGGCGCTGCGAATGACGTGTTCGTTGGTGACAATCAGCCCGGCGATATCAATTATGAAACCAGTTCCGGTTCCGCGCTGAATGTTGCTGTCTGGTTGTGTTTCGCTGGTTCGGCTGGCTTCACTGGCAATGGCGCGCATGGCTATGACTGTGACCACGGCCTGATTGACTTCGCTGACGATTTCAGCATTCGACCTATCGTCGTCTGATGAACTCCAACTGCTCAGCTTGGGCGAGAAAAGCAGCTGTTGAAAACTTTGCGGGTGAACAAAGGCCGCCGCCACCACCAGGACGGCCAATGTCCCAACCGTGAAAGCACACAAAAATGCGAAAAGGATACCGCGTTTCATAACTATTTCTTGACCTGTTTTTCGCTGACGATGCGCCAGCCATTCGCTTCGCGGCGAAGTGTAATCGAACCTTGCGCGCGCCCGGAAGTCTGTTTGCGACCGCGCCGCAGCGTCCAGCTTCGGTCAAAGGTCAGGTCGGCTTCATTTTCCCTCAATACTATCTGCGGCGAATCGGAAAACTTCAGCCAGTAAGAATCCAGGTTGCCAAAGATGGAGCGTTTGCGCGCTTCGATTTTAGCTCTGGTCAAAGAGCCGTCGCGGAAGTATTCAACCCGGTCGGCGTAAAAGCCTGCGTGCTTGGTCCATTCACCGCGAACAGCCGCCGAAGTCCATTCAGTATAAACCGCCCGCAGTTCGCGTTGAGCTTCATCTGCATCAGTTCCGTTTTTGACGAAAGTAGCCGGAACCGCCTGCTTTTCTGATTTGCTGTCAGGGTTTTTCATCGAAACCTGACCGGGTTGCTTATCCAGAACGTCGAGCATGGGTGAACTTGCGCCAAGTGGCTGTTGGGACGCCGGTTGTGAAGCCTCACCAGCTTTGGCCTGCCAGTCGTCGTATAGAAAGTAAGCCAGCGTGGAAATGGCGGCCAGTAAAACAATTACCACGCTGGCAAAAAGACGGCGGCGCGGGCGGCGTTCGATTAACAGGGTCGGGGCTTCGGTTTGGGTTGTCGGCTGTTCTTCAAAATTGGATTGATGGCTGTGCTGACGTGGGCGCGCAGTCGCGGAGAATGCGACAGGACGCGGCGCGGTCATGGTGTTCTCTTCGGCTTCAACAATTGGCGTTGGTTCAGACGACGAACCGGCTTCGACGGCAGCCAGCAATTGTTCGGCGAACTCCGCTGCCGAAGAAAATCTTTGCTGAGGTTGTTTGGCCAGTGCCCGCAGAACCACCTGTTCAAGTTGCGGGCTGATGCCGGAAACAAATCGGCGCAACGGGGCCGGAGGTTCCTGCAAATGTTTCAGCAACACGACCGAAGTGTTTTCACCCGCAAAAGGCGCATGACCGGTCAGCATCTCGTAAAGCAAAACTCCCAACGAATAAACATCCGAACGAGCA
>JAGNMH010000706.1 GCA_017991275.1 Acidobacteriota bacterium | reverse complement strand
ACTGGACTGTTGCGAAGCAACTTCGGCCCAACGGCGTTGAGCTTCGACAAAACCTTCGTAACCATGACGCGCCCAATCTCCCAGTGCTGGTGTCGGAGCCGAACGATAAAAGCCCATGCCTTCTTCGACAGCTTTCAGTACCAGAGCGTTTTGCTGAGCGGTCAAATCAATCCATTTTTTCTGAGCGTCAACCAGATGCTCAACAACTTGCGACGCCCAATCGGCTGCGCCTGCGTTGTTTTCAGTTGTGTTGGTCGGCTCGGTTTCTTTTGCGGTTTTAGCTTTGTTTGCCATAACGAATTCTCCTCAAAAAGTAGAGCAACCTGCCGAGGTTGCTTCGCGTTTGCGTAAAACCATTTCCAAGCAAGCAGGACAACCTCCGCAGGTTGCCCAACTCTTTTGATGGTTGTGGTTATTTGTCTTGCGGCTGGTAAAGGTTGCCGCTGTTTTGTTCAGTAGATTGTTGTGTTGCTCGGCGCATGCCTTCGATGAAGGGCACGCTCCAGCCGAGCGCGAAATCCACCAGCGCCGGAGCGAAAGTGTTGGCGATGTTGATTGCCTGAGCGTCAAACGCGGCGACAATTTCCGGTTGCGGAAAACGAGCGGCTTGCACGATCAGCTTGGCCATCTGACTGGCGGGAAACTTCGGAATGTAGTTCGGGATTTCAAACCCTGTGCTGTTTGCCGCCGCGTCAAAAATTTCAGTTTCCACCGCGCCGGGGTAAATTGTGCAGACATCTATGCCTTCTGACATGACTTCGGCGCGCAAGCTTTCGGAAAAACCAGCCAACGCAAATTTGCTGGCGCAGTAAGCGGTTTCAAAAGGCATTCCGCGTTTGCCGAAAATCGAAGAAACATTCAGGATAACTCCGCCGCCGTTTTGTTTTCGCATTTGCGGAACGGCAGCGCGACAGGCGAAAACCGCCCCCCAGAAATTCACATCCATCAACCGGCGAAAGTCCTCCAGCGGCATTTCCGCAAAGCGCGAAGCAATCGCCACGCCTGCATTGTTGACCAGCACATCCACGCGGCCAAACTTCTCAACTGTTGCTGCTATTAGTTTTTCAACCTGAGCTTGATCGGCTACATCCGTCGGCACGGCCAACGCCGAACCGCCTTTGGATTCAATCTCTTTGACCAATTCAGTCAGTCGTTCCTGACGCCGCCCGGCAACGACGACTTTGGAACCGGCTGAAGCAAATTCGCGGGCGGTTTCACGTCCAATGCCGCTGGTTGCGCCAGTGATGATTGCTACGGTTCCGCTCAGCTTACGAATCATTGTGGTCTCTCCGTGAAAAGTGATTTGACGGCGGCCATCATACTTCTGGCTGCACAAAGGTCAAGAGAATTTTTCGCAATTGCGAAAAATTCTCTTGCAAAAGGTCTGCACTCTGTCGCTCAAATAATGATATTTATGGAAGTTAGGTGGCAAACTAGACCGAAGAAAATTCTTGTCGCATTGGCGAAGAAAGTTTATACTCCGCCGCGTCAAAATCAAATTTCGCGGTGAACAGGAATTTTATGGCTCAGAAAACAATCAAGTCGAAACCACACCCAGCCAAGAAAGCTAAAAAGCGCGCAGCCAAAAAAGCGCAGGCCAAATCTTTCGGAATCGAAACCGACCAATCGGCGAACGACAACACGGTTGTCATCAAAAGGTACGGAAACCGCCGTCTTTACAACACCGAAACCGGCAGCTACGTCACTTATCAAGACTTGATCGCCATCATTCGCACTGGCCACGATATTCAAGTGATTGATTCGACTTCGCAAACTGATGTCACCAAATCGGTCTTGATGCAGGCTATTCTGGAAGAAGAAAAGAACCAGAGCCTGTTGCCGCTTCCATTCCTGTTTCAGATTTTGCGTTCGCGTGAAGATTCGATTCAGGATTTTTTGAAAAACCACCTGACGGCCAGCTTCGAGGCGTATCTGAAAACCAAGGAAGAATTTGATCGGCGTTTTCGCAGTTTTCTGGATTTGGGCTCAACCGCTCCGCAGATGTGGGAACAGTTTGTTCCAGGCGCTGAGGCTTTGAAAAATTTCTTCAGTCCGCCAAAACCAAAAGACGACGAATCGAAATCTGGCTGACCATTACCCGTTCGATTTCCACCAAAGAGCGCGGCGGATGGCTCAGCCATCGTTTCAGTAATTCTGGCTGAGCGTGCAGCTTCAATTGAATGGCGTCAATTTCTTCGGGTGAAAAATAGTTGCGCTTCTTTTCGACCAGCTTATTTGCAGGAATTCGCGCGTAAAGCCAGCGACGATATGACTTCAAGCCTTCGGCGTAATCGCGGGTTATCGTTTCCATATCCGTTGCCCTCTCAAACCGAGCGGTGAAACCTTTGCCAACCAATCGAACCAGCCCAATCAATTTCAATCGGTTCCGCGATTTGTAATAAAGTGCGTGGCCAAGTTCGTGGGCGATGACGGCTTGCAAACCGTCTTCGGGAACTCCGTCGGCAAACACCTTGCGGTTCACCAGCAGCAAACACCGCAGCCGTTTGCCGAACAAAAAACTGGTGAAGGTAAACCGCGTTTGAAAGTAATCCGATGGCGAGTCGAAAAGCTTGATCTCAATTTCAGTGTTTCGCAGTTGCGGAAAAGAAGCGATTCTGACTTCTTCGACAACCCGGCGGACTTTTTCAATGATTAGGTCGTCGGCAGTCGCAGCCATCGCGCTGCTTGCGGCAAACAGCGTCAATCCAACTACCGCCAAAATCGTCAATGCTTTTCTCATAACTCAATCTGCAGCCTGCGACTGCCTTCTATCGTTGAAACCGTCGTGAGCCTGCGACTGTTCGCGGTAAGCAATCATCCATTTCAACAGTGTCAGGATTGGGGTTGGTTTGAAACCACGCTCTCGGTTTTGAGCGCCGATCTCAAAAGCGATTCGCCACTGCTTAAACAAGATTCTGTAAGCAGCAAAGACAGAATTCTTAGGATCGTAAATACTCGTAGCTTCTGAAGTTACGCCGTTCAGCTCGATCACTTTGAAATTTCTTCCCAGCCTGAAATCTTCAACACTTGGCGTCCGAATGTCGAAACGGCCAAAATAAAAGCCATCGAAGGGTTGGCAGATCAGATCAATTGTGGTTTCCAGTTCAGCGGATTCCACCCAGCCGCCATCCAGAAAAATGGCGCCCCGGCAATGCGTTCCTAGATCAACCAAGTTGAAGATTTCGCCAGCGGCTGGCTTTTCCCACAAACGGTCTGCGTGTTTGTCGAGCAAAAATTTAGCCATACAAACCGCTCGGCTGTCGTTCAGGATCAATTGTTCCAAAGTGCTGATACCATCACCGACAACGGTCGGAAACCGTTTTTCAGTAATTGCGAAAATTGTTCCGGTTGGCCGGTTTGGATACCGGTAATAGAAAACGCCGAACTCTTCGCCGGGCAAAAATTCCTGAATCAACGTGTCCACGTTCGATTGGTGAAAGTAACTTTCAAGCTCGGCCTCTGAGTGAATAATGCCAACGCCAGAGCCGCGCTGCCCGGCGTCAGGTTTCAACACAATAGGAAACGCCAGCCTATGT
>JAGNMH010000704.1 GCA_017991275.1 Acidobacteriota bacterium | reverse complement strand
GATTGTCGCAGCCAAAACCGACCACGCGCATCTGCATCTGGCTGAGCAATTCCAGTCGCGCAAGGTTCGCAAAATTTATTCGGCTCTGGTTTACGGAAGTCTGAAAGACGACGAAGGCCGCATCGAAGCGCCAATTGGCCGCGATCCGCGCCATCGCGTCAGAATGGCTATTCGCCCGACTGGAATTGGCCGCGATGCTGTGACGCTTTACCGAGTCGCCGAGCGGCTGGACGAATTCACTCTGCTGGACGTTGAAATCAAAACCGGGCGAACTCATCAAATCAGAGTCCACCTGGCGCACATCAATCACCCGATCATCGCCGATGCGACTTACGACGCTGGCAAAATCAACTCAATCAAAAGCGTCCGCCTGCGCGCCGCCATCAACCGACTTGATCGCCCGTTTTTGCACGCCGCTTATCTGAGCTTCACGCATCCTGGCACAGGCGAAACCGTCGAATTCTCGGCTCCGCTACCTCAGACTCTTCAGGCTTTTTTGAGTCTGGCTGAAGGTAAATAAGAACGACTGCTCAATATTCCAGTTTTCCCAGAAAGTTCATCGCCGAAACCTTGAAACGAACATTTAGCGTGTAATTCATCGCTCCTGCTCCACTGGCTGGGCCTGAGCGCCCGGCTGCCTGACCTGAAAATTCAGAGTAAAAGTGAATTTCGTTGGTCTTCGATGTGATGAAGGGTTCGTTGTTCACCAAACGCGGGAAAATGAAACGTGCGCCGAAACCATCATTGCGCGGAGCCTGGTATTCCTGCAGATAAACTTTCTGACCTGCCACTTCAAGATACGTGTCGGCCTTCAAATCGGCGGTGGTGCGTTTTTGTAAAAGCATCAGCGCATCCTGCAACGGAAGCCCGCGTTGTTCAGAATCGCAGGAAACCGTCACCACAATGTATTCATTGAAATCACCGGTCGTGAATGTTTTAAGCTGAGCCGCCTGCTCTTCGCTTATGTTGCCCTTCAGCTTTTTTTCCATTTGACGAGCAAACGCCTGTCGAATCGGCCTGGATGAAAAAAGCCGTACTCTAAAGTTGATCTGAAAAGTATCCGTGATTGATTCAACTCTGCCAGCACGACCTGACCCGCTTAGCTCCGTGTTGGCGACAAAGCTTTGCGTCTTTCCCCAGGGAGAATCGTTGAGCATTTTCAGCACGTCTTTATCCTGCCATTCTGTGTAAGGCTTCTTATCCCATTGCGCTTGAACGGCTTCAGTGCAGGCCAGGAAGAGTATGGCCACACCGGCGATATGAAGCAGAAAACGAATTTTCATGTTGAACCTCCGATCGTTGTTTAGAGTTGGTAGCAGCGCCATGTTTTATTCTCTGCGCCATAGAGGAACGGAGATGCAGAGCTTTTCTGGGAAAATAAATAAAGATTACCGACGTTTTTTCAAATCCCTGATTGCTCTTTTCCGTGGCACCGTGACTATGTGGCTGTTTCTGGCAAGAATGAATTGACCTTGCTTGCGGGCGTATTCAAACACTTCTGCCCTAATAAGCAAATAGCCGACACACGTTTGGACTGTAACCATTTCACCTACCCCCGCGTCTTTGTCGGCAGCTAAAGCTTCCATAAATTCGCTAAACCAAAACCAAGGAGAGAACCAATGAAACGTCTGCTCACAATTGCTTTCCTGTTCGCATTTGTCTTGCCGATGGCCGTTTCTGGCCGCGAAGCCAGATTGGTGCGTTACCCGCATTATCATCAAGGCAAAATCGCCTTCACTTATTTGGGTGACATTTGGACTGCCGACGAAAACGGCCAGAACATCCAAAATATCCGGCGCATCACCGTCCACAAAGCCCGCGATGTGTATCCGCGTTTTTCGCCCGACGGCAAATGGATCGCGTTTTCATCTGACCGCAACGGCAACAACGATGTGTTCGTCATTCCGGCTGAAGGCGGCAACGCCAAACAACTGACGTTTCATTCCGCCGACGACACAGTTCAAGGCTGGACGCCCGACGGCAAAAGCGTGCTCTTTGCCAGCCAGCGCGGCGAAGATTTCATGGGCAAGCTTTACACCGTCAACGTCAACGACCTAAAAGAGCGCAATGCTGGCGCGGACATGGGCGTTTGGGCAACCTATTCGCCGGACGGCAAAAAACTGGCCATCAATCGCAAAGGCCAAACTTACTGGCGCAAGTATTACCGAGGCTCGTATCAAACCGACGTAACGGTGATGGATGTCGCCAACAAGAAATTCACCGACGTGACGGATTTCGACGGCCTGGATTCGTGGCCGATGTGGAGCCAGGACGGAAAGATTTATTTTGTCAGCGACCGCGACGGAAACGGTTTGACCAACATCTGGCGCGTAGCCGAATCCGGCGGCAAAGCCGAAAAAGTCACTTCCTTCACAACTGGCGACGTTCGCTGGCCAGCCATGAGCAGCGACGGCAAAACGATTGTCTTCGAGCATGACTTCGGCGTCTGGAAACTGGACATTGCCAGCAAGAAAACTGCGCCGATCAAAATCGAAATCGCCGCCGAGACTCAGGAAAGCCTGGCCGAAACGCGCGAGTTCAATTCGCAGCTTGAAGATTACGACCTGGCTCCGAATGGTCGCCGGATCGCGCTTTCGACTCACGGCGAAATTTTCACCGCCGCAACCGACGAAGGCGAATTGCGCCAAATCACCGCCAGCCCGTGGCGCGACAAAGACCCACGTTATTCGCCCGACGGCAAATTGATTGCTTTCGTTTCCGACCGCAGCGGACGCGAAGAAATTTATGTTTCGGCTGTGGACGGAACCGGCGAACCGCAAAAGATTACCGATCTCGACACGCTGAAGAACAACTTTTCGTGGTCGCCGAATTCCAAAGAACTCGCCTTCAACAGTTCGGACAATCGGCTGCGTAAATTCAACTTCGACAGCAAACAAACGGCGGAGCTGACCGCGTCGCGCTTCGGCAATATCAGCGCGCCGGTCTGGTCGCCCGACGGCAAATGGATCGCCTTTTCGAAGGCCGACGACGCGCGCAACAACGACGTTTACTTGATTCCGTCGGCTGGCGGCGAAGAGCGCAAAGTCACTTTTGATTCATACAGCGATTCAAACCCGCGCTTTTCGCCCGACGGCAAAAAGCTGTTCTTCGTTCGCAACGAAGGTTTGGGCGGAGGCGGCGCTCAGGCTTCGTCGCAGATTTACTCCATCGCGCTGGAACGCCAAGACCGCGACCCGAACGATCCCGAAGACCGGGCCGAACCTGACACAACCGATCAAGCTCGCCCCGCAGCCAACGCCCCGGCACGCAATCAACCGCCGAAAGACGTGAACATTGACTGGGCCGGGTTGAAGCGCCGCACTCGCCAGATTACGCGCATGCCTTTCGCCGTCTTCAATTACACAGTCGCGCCCGACAACCGCACAATCGTTTTCGTCACCAGCGAACCTGCCGGGCTTCGCAACGTGCCGGTGATTTATTCGATTCAGGAAGATGGCCGACGGCTCAGCCGAATCACTTCCGGTCAAGCTGGCGGTGAGGACGAAGGCGGCGGACGCGGTGGCGGTGGAGGTTTTGGCGGAGGCCT
>JAGNMH010000703.1 GCA_017991275.1 Acidobacteriota bacterium | reverse complement strand
GGCTTTCGAGCCGATCAATCACGCTAAAATGCAATCATGATTTATCAGGCCGTAACATATTTCGGCTGGTCAATCCACAATCCGCCAAAGCTAGCTGCCACTAGCGGTTAGTTTGGTGGGACACACCCCATCTATTTCCCAGTCATTGCCGCGTTTTGTTCGTCCAGCCATTTTTTCAGCGGTGCGAAATAATCAATGATCGCCGTGGCGTCCATTTTGTCTTCGCCGGTCATGGCTTTCAAAGCATCAGGCCAGGGTTTGCTCTGCCCCATTTCCAGCATGGTTTTCAGTTTCTGGCCGACTTGTTTGTTGCCATAAATCGAACAGCGATTGAGCGGGCCTTTGTAACCGGCTTCGCGGCAGAGCGCGCGGTGAAACTGGAATTGCAGAATCGCCGCCAGAAAGTACCGCGCATAAGGCACATTGCCTGCGACGTGATATTTGGCTCCGGCGTCGAAATCGGATTCGCTGCGCGCTTCGGGAGCCGAAATTCCCTGATACTTTTCGCGCAGATCCCACCAGGATTTGTTGTAATCGGCAGCGCTGGTTTCGCCGGAAAAAACCTTCCAGCGCCATTGATCCACCAGATAGCCGAATGGCAGAAACGCCACTTTGTCGAGCGCCAAACGCATCAGTAACCCCAGGTCAGCTTTTTCGTCAGGAACTTTGCTGATGAACCCTAACTGTTTCAGATATTCCGGCGTCACCGACAAAGCAATTGTGTCTCCGATGGCTTCGTGGAAACCGTCGTTTGCGCTGTTTTGATAGAGGGGAGATTGCGGCGCATAAGCCATCTGGTAAAAATTGTGTCCAAGTTCGTGATGAATCGTGGTGAAATCTTCGTCGTTGATGTTGATACACATCTTGATGCGAACGTCTTTCTGGCTGTCTATATCCCAGGCGCTGGCGTGACAGACCACGTCGCGGTCAGCAGGTTTGACGAACAGCGAACGCTCCCAGAAAGTTTGCGGCAACGGATCAAAGCCCAGCGAAGTGAAAAAGCCTTCGCCATATTTGACCATTTGATGAGCGTCAGTTTTGCGACTTTGCAGGATTTTGGTCAGATCGTAACCGGCGTCACCGGTCGTAGGTTTGACCAGATCGTAAACGTTACCCCAGGTCTGGCTCCACATATTGCCCAGCAGGTGAGCAGGAATCGGGCCGGTTGCGGGGACTACATCGCCGTATTTCTGGCGCAGCTTGCCTCGCACGTAAGTGTGCAGTGATTCGTAAAGCGGTTTGACCTGCAACCAGATTCTTTCCATCTCAGTGGCGAATGCGTCCGGTTCCATGTCGTAATTGGATCGCCACATTGCGCCATTGTCTTTGAAGCCCATTTCCTTTGCGCCTTTGTTGGCCAAGTCGACAAAGCGGGCGTAATCCTTGCGATAGCCGCGCGAAACTTGATGCCAGCCCAACCAGGCCTTTTTCAATTCTTCAGGATTGCGACTTTCGGCCAGGATTTTTTCCAGATCACCCAAGCTCAGACATTTACCATTGTCACCGTCCGGACAGTATTTGCCCGCGCCATAAGCGCTATCCATTTTGACCGAAAGCTCGGTCAGTTCTTTGCGCTCTTTGGGATCACTTGGGGCAGGTAAGGTCAGCGCCAGTTTCAGCAGTTTCAGTTTTCGGGCGACATCAGGCGAAAGGCTCTGCCCATCAAATTGCCGCGCTTGTTCGGCCAGTTCCTTGACGACTTTGATGGTTTCTTCCTTGGCGGCGGCGGCAATGGCGTCAGTGTCATGGGTGATGAAGTTTTCCTGCACCCAAGTCGCCTGGCTTTCTTTGATTGCCACTTCCAAGTAGCGTTTTTCGGCGTCTGTTACAAATTTATCAGCATCGGTAATTGTCGTCTTTGAACCGGTAGTGGTACCGTCAGAGCACGCCGCCAAAAAAGCCACGGCCAGCAGTGCGGCCGCTCTGATCTTAAAAACACGAAAAACTGAAAAGCTCATTCCTACCTCCCTGAAAAAAAGTTGTTTTGGTTTTTGACCTGCCGCACAACTCAGGTCACAATGCGCCCAGCGATTTACCAATCGCCTCAGGCAAACAGCTATGTATCAAAGCAACAAACGTGAATTTCTCTCCGGCCTTCAATATCTGCTGATCGGCATAATTGCCGAAAGCTGTGTGATCTTGTGGTTCAGCCAACGCCCGCCCGCTCAACGTCTGAGCATCTGGGCAATCATCGCCGTTGCACTTGGGATTCTTCGGCTAATAGTTCTGTCGTTGTCCGAATGGACGCGCAAAAAAGATTGGCAAAGCATTTCGCGGCGCGACTGGTGATCCCTCCAAATGCTATTTTCTCAGATCATCAATTGACCACCGTTGATTTCGATCATCTCGCCTTGAATGTAGGCGGCGGCATCCGAAGCCAGAAACGCAATTACTCGCCCGCACTCTTCCGAAGTCCCTGTTCGTTTCATCGGGATTGCGTTCACAAACTGTTGAATCATTTCCGGCGTGGACATTCGTTCGTGAAAAGGCGTGTCAATCACTCCCGGAGCCACTGCGTTGACCCGAATGCCGTGCGGAGCCAGTTCCTTGGCAAGAGCCTTGGTCAGGCAGTGAACGGCTGCTTTGGCAGTGGCGTAAACGCCTGCGCCGGGGCCTCCGCCGTTATGACCAGCAATGGAACCGACATTGATGATCACGCCGCTGCGCCGAGCGATCATTTCCGTCATCACGGTCTGCGAACAAAGCAGCACGCTTTTCAAGTTCAAATTCATCACTCGATCCCACAACTCTTCGCTGAAATCCTGTAAAGAACATCGCTGCATCAAATCACCCGCGTTGTTGACCAAAATATCAATTGCCCCAAGCTGCGAAAGGGCGGCGTCTGTCAAGGCATGCGCTCCGGCTTTGGTTGAAACATCGGCTTGAATAATTATTGCTTTGCCGCCGACGGCTTCAATCATGCGTTTGGTTTCTTCGGCTCCAGCCAGATTTTTGTTGTAATTGACTGCCACCGAGGCGCCGCATTCGGCGATTGCCACAGCCGCCCAGCGACCAATGCCAGTGCTGGCCCCGGTAACAAGCGCAACTCGACCGGTCATACCTTGTTTGTTCATTCGTTGATTCTCCGAAAAAGGAAAGAAATTTTTAGCAGGCCGATTTTGTTCGCCCGCTGGAATTTTGTAAACCGTGAAAAGGAGAAAAGCCCAAGGTGCCTCACTCACCTTGAGCTTTTTTGATGCGATAAAATTTGAAATGTTGATGATTGTTACTAGCTGGCTGACCACTTGTTAAACATCCTCACTATGTTCAACGCGTATCAATCATCGTTCGTGGGAGCCTAAACGCCGCACCCTTTGGAAGGTTCCAGGAAGTTCAAAACTTTTTCCTTCTGTAGATTTTTCGTTTTAAGGCCTACACCAAAAAGCCGGGTCAGTAACCTGGCTATCAATTTGTAACCCGTAAAAAGGAGAAAAGCCCAAGGTGCCTCACTCACCTTGAGCTTTTTTGATGCGATAAAATTTGAAATGTTGATGATTGTTACTAGCTGGCTGACCACTTGTTAAACATCCTCACTATGTTCAACGCGTA
>JAGNMH010000702.1 GCA_017991275.1 Acidobacteriota bacterium | reverse complement strand
GCCGCCACCAATCGCAACCTGGCCGATGAGGTCAAAGCCGGACGGTTCCGCGCCGATCTGTTTTACCGCCTGAATGTATTGCCTTTGCGCAACCCGTCGTTGCGCGAACGTAAGTCCGACATTCCGCAACTGGCCATGTTTTTTCTTTCCAGATTTACCCGTCGGTTTGGCCGCACTGTCGAAAGCATAGCGCAGGAAACCATTGACTTGATGGTGAGTTACGACTGGCCGGGCAACATACGTGAACTGCAAAATCTGATCGAACGCGGCGTAGTACTCAGCAATGGGCCGACGCTGACGATTGATCGTAGTTTGTTGCCGACCGGGCAAGCAGGCCAAATAAAGGAGGCGAACCACGAAAATCAAACATCGGTTACAGCCACGGCGGAAAAAAATTCAAATGCCAAATCCTTTGCTGTTCCGTCTGCTTCTTCTTCGACCTCGCTTGATGATTTGCAACGGCAACACATCTTGAACATTCTGACGCAAACCAACTGGGTAATCGAAGGCGACAACGGCGCAGCCAAAATGTTGAGCCTGCACCCTAACACGTTACGCAGCCGGTTGAAGAAAATGGGCATTCAACGACCCAGAGCCTGATTCACCCACGAACCCACGAAATTTCGTAGCCACGAAAACCACGAAGTCCAAAGTGCCCACGAATTTTCGTGGGCAGAGATTCTCCAAGAACTCAGCCTGAGACAATAATTCCTTTAATTCAAGTAGTTACCAGCTTTTGCCGAATGTATGTTCATCGTGGCACCGACCTTGCTATATCAATAACCGAAAGCAGGAGAAGGAGAGGACAGATGCTGAAAATCACGGAAGATAATTTGACGAATGGCTGGATGACTTTTCGACTGGATGGTCGTCTGGTGAACGAATGGGTTGAACTTTTGCGCTCCAGTTGCGAGCAAGCTTTTCAAAACCAAAGCCACCTGATATTGGATTTGGCTGGAATGAGTTTCGCCGATCACGAAGGGGTGGAATTGTTGCGGCAACTGGAACAGCAACAGGTCGCCTTCATCAACTGCTCGCCGTTTTTGCGGGAGCAAATGAAACAATCAACTAACAGCGTCTAATCAGGCATATCAGCCAGCGAAGAGACGACAAGCGCCACAACAGCAAATTTGAATGCCAGCTCAAAATGAAGCTGGGGAGGGATAGTTATGTTTACCCCACAACCAATCAACGAATTTGAAAACCTGGCGATGCCGCACAGGAACGACCTTTATCGAACCGCGCGACGCACGTTGGGCAGTCAGACCGAAGCCGAAGACGTGGTGCAGGAAACTTACCTGCAAGCGTGGAAATCGTTTCATCGCTTCGAGCCGGGCACAAACATTCGCGCCTGGATGTTCAAGATTATGTTTCACGTCATACAGCATCATCGCCGAAAAGCCTGGCGATTGGTGACAGTCACGGAAGAGGAAGAGTTTGTATTCGACCAGCTCACTTACCAACCGCCCGTTGCCCAGGAATTGCACGACGAAGACGTGCTGGCCGCGTTAGATCAGGTTCCGCAAAATTACCGCGCAGTGATTTTGCTGGCTGACGTGCAAGAGTTTTCATACAGGGAAATCGCTGAAACGTTGCGTGTTCCGATTGGAACCGTCATGTCCAGGTTGAATCGAGGCCGTCAACTGTTGCGCACTCACCTTGCTGACTTTGCGCCAATGACAAAGCCGAGTCAGCAAACTGCTTTTGCTGCCTGAATGTTCATCCTGAAATTGAATCGTAGAAAAATCGAAGCTGGCCTAAAAAAAACTGTTGCGAGCTAGTCCGCTAACCACTTTTAGGTCAAAATGAAAAAGGGCATGGAGTTCAATGACTCCATGCCCTTTTTCACAATAAAAACTGAAAACTTGAAAGCGCCGGATTGTGACGCATTAAAATCCGGCAAGGCGCAGTCCGTGTACGGGCGCGCAACCAAACCGGGCAAGTGCCAGTAGGAGAAAAATGAAAGCTGCTTTTTATGAAGGAAACGAACAAATTCGCATCGGCGAATGCATGCCGGTCGCTCCCGGCGCAGGTGAAGTGCAGATTCGGGTTTCGCATTGCGGGATTTGCGGAACCGATCTGCACGTTTTTCACGGAGCGATGGATCACCGCGTGACCAAACCTGCCGTCATCGGTCACGAAATGTCTGGAGTCATCGAAACCGTAGGCGCGGGCGTGTCGGGTTGGGCTGCGGGTGATCGCGTCACTGTTCGTCCGCTGGATGCGTGCGGCGCTTGTCCGGCGTGCGAGGCTGGAAATTCCCACATTTGCATGAAGCTCAAATTCATAGGCATTGACCGGCCCGGCGCTATGCAAAAGCTGTGGACGGTTCCGGCAAAAACGTTGCATCGTTTGCCGGATTCGCTTTCGCTGAAAGCAGGCGCGCTGATCGAACCCATTGCCGTCGCCTGCCACGATGTGCGTTTAGGCGAAGTTGCCGCAGGCGAATTTGTCGTCGTGCTGGGCGGCGGGCCAATCGGCGCGCTGGTCGCTCTGGTAGCCAGACACAAAGGCGCGCGCGTGCTGGTTTCTGAAATGAATCCATTCCGAATCAACATGCTGCGCGAATTAGGTTTCGAGGTTGTGAATCCTGCCGAAACCGATCTGGTGGCGCTGGTCGAAGAAAAAACCGGCGGAGCGGGCGCGGACGTTGTTTTTGAAGTCACCAGTTCAAAAGCCGGCGCAGAAATGATGACCAAGCTGCCCCGCGTGCGCGGACGCATCGTTGTCGTAGCAATTTTTAGCAAGCCGATAGAAGTAGACCTCTTCAAATTCTTCTGGCGTGAACTCAGCCTGCGCGGCGCGCGAGTTTACGAGGCGCAGGACTTTGAAGAAGCAATCCAGCTCGCAGCATCCGGTGCATTACCGCTCGACAAGATCATCACGAACGTAGCTCCGCTCGACCAGCTTGAATGGGGCTTGCGCCAACTCGAAAAGGGCGGCGAAGTCATGAAAGTGTTGATCGAATGCTAAAGGTTTAGAGTACCGACTTTAGGCGGAAACGGCTCGTTTGGCGGAAAAACTCAAGGAGAAATTTATTTTGGGAATTTTGGATTCATTCAAACTGGACGGAAAAACTGCTTTGGTGACTGGCTGCAAACGCGGCATAGGCAAAGCGATGGCGATTGCTCTGGCCGAGGCCGGCGCAGACATTATCGGAGTCAGTCAGTCGCTGGAAACAACCGGCAGCGAAGTAGAAAAAGAAATCGTCAGTCGCGGACGCAAGTTCAAAGGCTACACCTGCGATTTTGCTGACCGCGCTGCGGTCTATGCCTTCATCAATCAAGTGAAGGCCGACTTTCCGGTGATTGATATTCTGGTCAACAACGCCGGGACGATTTTGCGAAAACCTGCCGCCGAACATCCTGACGAGTATTGGGACAAAGTGATGGAGGTTAATCTGAATTCGCAGTTTGTCCTGAGCCGCGAACTTGGCAAGGAAATGGTGGCGCGCGGCGCTGGCAAAATCATTTTCACGGCTTCGCTGCTGACTTTTCAGGGAGGAATCACCGTGCCGGGTTACGCCGCCAGCAAAGGAGGGGTTGGTCAACT
>JAGNMH010000701.1 GCA_017991275.1 Acidobacteriota bacterium | reverse complement strand
TAGTAATAGTCAGTACCGCGCGCGAACAGCCGCTTGCTAACGCGCGCGGTACCGTACCGATTACTTGGTGATGCCGAACTGGCCAAGAATGAATGCGTAATCGAAAGCCGTATCTTTCAGCCTGTCGTATCTTCCCGAAGCTCCGCCGTGACCGCCGGGTTCCAGTTTGATTTTGAACAGCAGCAGGTTTTTGTCGGTCTTCAGTGAGCGCAAACGGGCTACGTACTTGGCCGGTTCCCAGTACATGACCTGGCTGTCGTTCAGCGAAGTTCGAACCAGCATTGTCGGATAAGCTTTGGCTTCGATGTTTTCATAAGGCGAATAGCTTCGCATGTAATCGTAAGCGGCTTTCTCGTTCGGGTTTCCCCATTCCAGATACTCACCCACAGTCAGCGGCAGGCTGGCATCCAGCATAGTGTTCATGACATCCACGAACGGAACGTAAGAGATTACGGCTTTGAACAGGTCTGGCCGCATGTTGGTGACGGCTCCCATCAGCAAACCTCCGGCGCTGCCTCCGGTAATGGCCAGTCGGTCTGATGACGTGTATTTAGCTTTGACCAGATGTTCGGCGCAGGCGTTGAAGTCCGTGAAGGTGTTCTTCTTCGACATCATCTTGCCCTGGTCGTGCCATTCTTTGCCCAGATCGCCTCCGCCGCGAATTTGAGCGCTGGCGTAAATCACTCCGCGATTCAGCAGGCTCAGCCGCTGAGAAGAAAAGTCCACATCGTTCGGATAACCGTAAGAACCATAAGCTTCGAGCAGCAACGGGCGCTTGCCATCCAGCTTCAAATCTTTCTTGTACACAATCGAGATCGGAACTTTGGTGCCGTCGGGCGCCATCGCGTAAAGGCGCTCGGACTTGTAGAGCTTCGGATCGTAACCGCCCAGCACCGGAACCTGTTTTTTCAGTTCGCGCTTTTTGGTTTTCACATCGTAATCGAAGACCGAATCCGGCGTGATGAACGATTCATAGTTGAACCGGTAATTCGTCGTGTTGAATTCCAGGTTTGAAGTTCCGTAAGCGACATACACGGGTTCGGGAAATTCCAGGTAATGCGACTGGCCGGATTTCAAATCCGTGATGTGGATTTTGGGTATGCCGTTTTCGCGTTCGCTGGCGATGTAATGGTCGGCGTAACAATCAATGTCTTCCAGCATGACTTCTTTGCGATGAGGAATCAGTTCTTTCCAGTTTTCCTGTTTCAGATCGTTGACCGAAGTCGTCACCAGACGGAAGTTTTTCCCTTTGTCGTTAGTGCGTATGTAAAACCGGTCGCCGTTGTGATCCAGGTAGTATTCGTGGCCTTCTTTGCGCGGCAGAACGAGTTTCAATTCGGCGTTTGGTTCATTGGCGGGCAGGTAACGCACCTCGCTGGTGGTGGAACTGCCTATGCTCAGGACGATGTAACCTTTGCTGCGAGTCCGCCCGGCTCCGATGCGATAAAGCTCGTCTTTTTCTTCATAGAGCAAATCGTGTTTGCCGCTGCCCAGAGCGTGGCGAAAGAACTTGTCAGTGCGCTTCGTGGTCGCGTCTTCCGTTGTGTAAAAAAGCGTTTTGTTGTCGGTCGCCCAGGCGATGGAGTTGACGCGCTCGGCCAGTTTTTCGCTGATCTTGCCGGTGGTCAGGTCTTTGACGAACAGGTCGTACTGACGAAAGCCTGACGTGTCGGTAGAAAAAGCCAGCAGGTTGCCGTTGTCGCTGATGTTGTAACCGCCGATGCTGAAATAGACGTGACCTTTGGCCATCTCATTCATATCAATCGTCACTTCTTCGGCGGCGGTCAGGCTGCCTTTTTTGCGGCAGTAAATCGGATACTGTTTCCCCTGTTCGGTGCGGGTGTAATAAAAATACTCGCCGTATTTGTAAGGCACGTTCTCGTCGGTTTCTTTGATGCGAGCCAGCATTTCCTTGTAAAGCGCGTCCTGAAAGCCTTTTGTGCCAGCCATCATCGCGTTGGCGTAATCTTCTTCAGCTTTCAGATAAGCCAACACGTCTTTATCAGTTTTGGTTTTGTCGGCCAGCCAGGCGTAATCGTCCGTGACCGTGTAACCGTGAATCTGAGTCGTCTTGGTGACTTTTTTGGCGACAGGTGGTTTTAATGTTTGTTCTTGAGCCGTCATTGTTCTTCCAGTAAAAAAAATTGTTGAAGCTATCGCAGTCAGCAGGATTGCGAGCCTGAATTTCATCGGGGCCTCCGTAAGTTTGAAGTTGGTGGTTAGGAGATCGGGCGGATTTTAGCAGGCGGAGCTACGCGCTGTCAGTTTGTATTCCGGTTTGCGAAGCTTCCCGGTGCCACGACGCAAACTGACAGTTCGCGCTACAACTACTCGCGGTTCGGCGGGATTGAGTAAGTCACTGTCGCCTGAGCAACCGGGGCCGATTCGCCGTCGGAAAATATCAGCACGTCGCCAACAGCCAGCCGCGAACCGAGTTTCAGCAATCGGCATTCGGCAATCACGTCTTGAGGCGCGGGTTTGCGCAGAAAGTTGATGTTCAAACTGGTGGTCACAGCCAACGCCACCGGCCCGATCATCGCCAGCAAGCCAAAATACATTGCCGTATCAGCCAGAGTCATCATCGCCGGGCCTGAAACTGTTCCGCCCGGACGTAAATGGCGCGGGTGAAACAGCATGCGGACTCTGATGAAGTTGTCTTCGACGTATTCGACGCGAAAGCCGAAGTCTTTTTCTTCAGGCGTTTCGGGGAAATGGGATTGCAGAAACGCTTCCAGTTCGGTTGCGGTCATTACAGGCATTGATTTTCCTCCAGTTGAATCGGCCACAAGATACAACATTTCCTCGCTCTCTTTCAGGCTCGCGGTCAGTCGTGTAAACTCCGCGCTTCTTTTTTTAACACTGATTTTTCATCCTCAAGGAGAAGCCGATGGGCAACCGAGTGCGCGCCGTCGTCGCAGGAGCGACAGGCTATTCAGGGCGCGACCTGATCAAGTATTTGCTCAACCACACCCAGATGGAATTGGTTGGAGCTTTCGCTTCGCGTTCCGGCGAAACCACGCCGCTGAGCGTCATTCACCCTCAACTAATGGGTTTGACCGCGCTGAACTGTCAGCCGTTTGATGAATCCGCAATTGCCAAACTGGACGCGCAAGTGATTTTTCTTGGCACGCCGAACGAGTTCTCTCACGAAGTCACGCCCGCGTTGCTGGAAACCGGAGCGACCGTTGTTGATCTGAGCGGGGCTTTTCGGCTGAAAGACGCCGCGCTTTATCCAAAGCATTACGGCTTTGAACACACTAGGCCTGATCTGCTGGAAACGGCAGTTTACGGTTTGACTGAGTTCGTTCGCCAACAATTGCCGGGCGCAAAACTGATTGCCAATCCGGGCTGTTACCCGACGACGGTGATCGTTCCGATGAAACCGCTGCTGGATGCAGGAATGATTGATCGCGGCCAAACAATCATCAGCGATTCGAAATCCGGCGTCACTGGCGCAGGTAAACAGCCGACTTCGGCGACGCACTTTGTCGAAGTCAGCGAAAGCTTCAAATCGTACAGCATCTTCAAACATCGCCACACGCCGGAAATCGCTCAA
>JAGNMH010000700.1 GCA_017991275.1 Acidobacteriota bacterium | reverse complement strand
CTGAAGTTTTTGGCGAAGGTCAGGCCGCACGTAAAGGTAACCGGCTCCTGGGCCGCCGCAGAGCCATTTAACCGAACCGCCAGTGGCAAAATCCACGCCGAGTTCCTTCAGGTTGAAAGGCACGATTCCAGCCGATTGATAAACGTCCAGCACAACCATTGCCCCAACCGAATGAGCTTTTTCAGTAATGGCTTTGGCGTCCTGAATGTAACCGCTTCTGAACAGAACGTGCGAGATCGGAACCAGCAAAGTCTGTTCGTCAATCGCGTCAACCATTCGCTGAGTGTCAATCGTGATGCCGTCGTCGCTGGGCACGGTGACTATCTGAGCGCCTGCCGCTTTGGCATGAGCTTCGTAAACGTACATCACCGACGGGAAATTCATGGCTTCGTAAACGATCTTGTTTCGGCGACCGCTCAGGTCAAAACAGGAAAGGATGATCGCCTGACAGATCGAAACGTTCTGGTGCATGACAACCGTGCCGGGGTCGGCTCCCATTATCCGCGCCATTTTGTCGCCGACGGTTAAAGGCATTTCCCACCACCCTTCTTCCCAGGCGCGTATGCCCCGCGTCGCCCAGGTTTCGGCGTAATCGTGCATACGGTCGTAAGTCTTGCGCGGCATTGCGCCCAGCGAGTGGTTAATCAAGTACACCGATTTTTCCAGGATCGGAAACTGCGAGCGATAAGAAAGAAGTTCGTCCATGCAATCCTCCAAAATTGAGATCACCTCACAAGCGGCATTTCTGCCAGATTCAGAAACTCAAAAAAGCCATTCAGGTTTTGATAATCGCCGATGATGTGGCGCGCGCCGGCTTGATTCAAAGCTTCCGCGCGTTCGCCGCTGGCGATGCCCACGAAATCCAAACCCAAGTTGGCGGCGGTTCGCACGTCCCACAAACCGTCGCCGACTGAAACCACTTTGGCAAATTGGTTGATGCCGTAATGTCGTCGAGCGCGATCAATTGCTGCCTGGACAATGCCTTCGCGCGGGCGAGCGTCTTCGGCAAATCCGCCGGGAAAACGGTCAAGCTCAATTCCTGCGGCGGCCAGTTTCATCTTCGCTGAACCCTGCCAGCAGCCGGTGGCAATCGTAATTACCCAGTCGTCTTTTTGTTCAAGCTGGGCGACCATCCGCCGCGCTCCTGGGATTTCTGCGAAGTGCGTCGAGTCCAGTTCGTGATGCTGATGCAGCAAATCGAAGAAGCGCGTTTTCAGCGGAGACAAATCTTCATCAGTAGGCTCACGGTTGAAATGGTCAATGAAGATTTGGTGAGTGACGCCGGAATCGCTGACGTGCGGGCAGTTTGCCCACGAAGCTCCGATGTCAGTCACACCATGAGTTTCGGCCACAGCGCGCGTGAAACAGATCGTGTCCACGTGGCTGGTGTCGGTCAGCGTTCCGTCAATGTCGAGTATGGCAAGTTTCATTTTTGTTGAAGCGGGGAATTCTCCCACGAAGCCACACGAAGAAGACACGAAGAAAGAAATAGACAGGATTTACAAGATTGCGCAGGATTGGTTTTCAGTTGATTCAATCCAATTCACCTAAAAATTTTATCCTGTTGAATCCTGAAAATCCTGTCTAAAGATTTTCTCTTCCCTTCGTGTGCCTTCGTGGGAGAAATGTTTTTTTGAAGTTTAGGCTTCAGTCAGCATTGTTCGCGCTTCCCAAAGTTCTGGGAAGAATTTTTTGTCCAGCGTCATTTTCAAATACGAAGCGCCGCTGCTGCCACCGGTTCCAAGTCGAACTCCAATCGTGCGTTCAACCATTTGTATGTGGCGCAAACGCCAACTGACAATCAGTTCGTCGAATTCGGTCAGCCGTTCACACACGTCAATCCAATCGCGGTTGCGGCGCTCATCCTGGTAAACGGCCAGAATCGCCCGGGCGCGAGCTTTGTACTTTTCCTCGTCGTTGGCGTTGTCAGGCAGTTCTGGCATGACGCCAAGAGAAGTCAACGCTTCAAAAAAAACATCGCGCAATGAAGGCTCTCTCAGCCGCCGTTCAAGTTGCGCCTGCATTCCCGGCGAAGCTTCGTGAAAGCGCAGCATCTTTTCGTCTTTCATTCCGCACAGGAATTCGATTTCGCGGAATTGTTCGGATTGGAATCCGCTGGCCGGGCGCAGTTTGTCGCGGAAAGCCAGAAAGTGAGTCGGCAACATCGTTTCCAGAATCGTGAACTGTTCAACCAGCACGCGGGCAATTTCAGTCGAACGGCGCAACAAACGCGCGGCTTCGTAAACTTCGTCGGAATCGGGATTGTCCGCTGCGGAGCGCAAATTGCCGACGATGGCGTCCAGTTCGTGCAGCAGTTGTTTGAACCACAGTTCGTAAGTTTGGTGGATGATGATGAACAGCAGTTCGTCGTGATGCGGCGGAGAAGATTGCGACTGTTGCAGGCTGATTAACTCTTCCACGCGCAAGTAGCTGCCGTAAGTCAGTTGATCAGATTCGGGTTTGATCGGCGATTGAGTGTTCATTGCGATTCCGAGTTTTTGAGCGTTGGCCGTTCGGCATCTTTCAAACCGTAGCTGAAAACTGCGCCGTTCGTGCCTACCGCCCATCCGCAATCCGGCGCGACGAAAAACAGTCGCAGCAAATTTGACCGAGTACCCGGCGTTTCTTCGTTCCAGCTATCGCCGCCGTCGGTTGTGTGCAGCAAGGTTCCGCGATCTCCAACAATCCAACCTTCTTTTGGCCAACCTTCTTTTGGCCAACCTTCTTTGACGCTGGCGAAAAAAACGTCGTTCAAGTTTTGTTGTGTGCCGGAGTTTTGCTGCTGCCAGCGAGCGCCGCCGTTCGTCGTTGAAAGAATGATTCCGCCGTTGCCAACAGCCCAGCCGCGTTTGGCATCAACGAAATGAACCGCATGCAAACTTGCCGTCACGCCGGTTGTTTGCTCTTTCCAGCTTTGTCCGCCGTCGTCTGTGTGCAAAGCAAAACCGCCAGCGCCGACAACCCAGGCCTGCCAGGAATTCTGTATGCCGCCAATCGCCGAAATGTCGTTGAGAATCTTCCGTGACTGAATGGTTTGCAGTTTCCAGGTCGCTCCGCCATCAACCGTAGTTTGAATCGTTCCGAGTTCTCCAACCGCCCAGCCAATTCGATTATTGGCAAAAGCCATTCGCAGCAAAACCGGATCGGGTGGAGGTTTCGGTTCTTCGATTTCCAGAGTGTCTTTGGTTGTCTTTTTGATCGTCAGCGTTTGGTTAGGTTGTATAGGAGGCCGCGCCATTTGCGTCTCCACCCACAGCGCGCCGCGATCTTCAGTGCGAAGCAGGAAGATTCTTTCCTGCCATTGAATGTCAGGGCGGCGATTGAACAAACCGAATTCACCCAGCGCCAGCAGCCGCTTTTCATCAAACGCCCACAAATCCAGCAACGGTTCTTTCTTCATTTTCGGCGGCAGCAAAACGGGTTGCCAACTCTGCCCGCCGTTTTCGGTGACGAGCAGCATTCCGTTGCCGCCAGCGATCCATCCGCGTTGCCGGTCAACGAAAAAGACTGCGTTCAGTTTTGAAAGAACTCCGCTGGATTGCTGAGTCCAGCCGGTTT
>JAGNMH010000063.1 GCA_017991275.1 Acidobacteriota bacterium | reverse complement strand
TGCCTTGCAAATGATCGCCGTCAATCGTCGCGGTCATTTCGGCATCGTAAAAATCATAACGAAGCTTCAGCTTTCCGCCTTCAAACGAAGCGTCGGTTGAAACCGTTCGCTCATCGCCGTTGACCAGATCGCCAGTCAATTTTTCACCTTCGCGTTTGACTTCAAGCGTAAAGGCGACGGTTTCACCAGAATTGTTTTTGATCGTGCCACGCCAAACGCCGACCGGATTTGCAGGCTGCTGTCGGCAGGCAGAAAAAGCTACGATTAACAAAAGTGAAAGAGAAAATGCGATGCGACTGGTTGCAGCCGAAAAATACTGAAAAGTCATTGGCTCCATTCATGCTTGACCCGATACAGCGCCTGACCGGGTGTTTATTGTGAATTGAAAACGATGTGAATTGATTGCGGGCTTATGCTAAACGCGCTCTGGGTATTCGGCAAGCAGAGCGGCGTCTAGTCGAGTCCCGCGCCGGGTGTTAATATCCGCGCGTCCCGAAATCCAAACTCAAAGCGCGAATTTCTGCCACACGAAGGAACTTTATGGAGACAAAGAAAATTTCCGGCCAGGAAGAAGGTGGCCGTAAAACACAAGTAGTGACGCCTTTCGGAACTGCGCCGATGCCGGCAGCGCCATCGCTGAAGCAAACCAACTATGACGGCTCGCTGCTAAAAGACCGTTACCTGGTCGAAGGCGAACTTGGACGCGGAGGCATAGGCGTCGTTTACCTGGCGCGCGACACTCAGTTGATGAACCGCCGCGTGGTGGTAAAAGTCTTGCTGGAAGATTCCACCAATGCGCTCCACAACCCGTGGTTTAAGAAAAAGTTCGAGCAGGAAATCGAAGCTCTGGTGCGACTGGATCATCCTGGAATCGTTGGCGTTCTGGATGCAGGAACGATGCCTGACGGCAAAGAATTTTTCGTCATGCAGTATGTCGAAGGCGGCCCGTTGCGAAAACTGGTCAAAGGGCCAATGGATTTTGCCCAGGTCGCCCGACTGGTTCGACAAATCGGTCACGCGCTAAATGCCGCCCATGAAAAAGGAATAGTTCACCGGGATTTGAAACCTGAAAACATCATGGTTCAGGTCGTCAATGAAAACGAAGAAATGCTCAAGCTGATTGATTTCGGCATCGCCTCTGTCAAAGACTCCAAAGTTGCAACCAACGCCGAAAAGACAAAAGTTGCAGGGGCGTTGCCGTACATGGCGCCGGAACAATTGCGTGGCCAGCCCGAAGCTTCCAGCGACATCTGGGCGCTGGGAGCAATGGCTTATGAAATGCTGACCGGGCGGTTGCCGTTTTACGCGGAGACTTTGGTGCAGCTTTACGAGATGCAAAAACGCGGAGTGCAAGCTTCGCCGCGCTCGTTGCGACCGGACATATCGCCCGCCGTTGAAGACATTCTGTTCAAATCAATGGCCTTTGATCCGGCTGAGCGTTACCAGCGAGCAAAGGATTTGGGCGAAGACCTGGCGCGCGCTTTGACCGGCGAAACATCAACCACGGCTCAGGTAAGTTCACAACACGCGACTGCACCGGGTTCGGCGCAGACTTCTGAAAGCCCGGCTTACGGGACAATGACAACCCACAGCGCAAGAACTGAGGTCGGAGCCGAAATCAAATCTCGTTCGGTAGGAGTAATTCAGCCGAAATCTTCATCAGTCAAATTCATCATCGCTGCCGCCGCGGTTGTAGCGATTGCCGCTGCCGTCTGGGTCTGGAAGTCTTCGCAAAGCTCGAATCAGGCAACGACACAATCAACAAACATAACCGCGACTGCCGTGCCACCACGCTTTCTCAGTTATTCGCTGAAATCGCTACCCGATCCCAACAGGAAAGAGAATAGTGGCAAAGAGCCGACCCCTCTGGCGGGTGAAATCATCTTCTCGCCAGGAGACGAACTAAGTTTCATCTTCAACAGTCCGCAACAAGGCTATCTGTACATCCTCAATGAAGGGCCGGAGCCGAAAAACGGACTGCCATCATATATCTTGCTCTCTCCTCGCCCCGATCCTGATGGCACGCCCATACTCAAAGCCAACCAACAATTCTTCTTCCCTTCGGAACGCCGGACCAAGGAAACGCCGTGGATTTTTGTTGATAGCGAGCAAGGCACCGAAAAAGTCTGGTTGATCTGGTCGGAACACAGCATCAAGGAATTCGAAGCAGCAAGGAAATGGATCGAGACGGATAGAGGCGAGATCAAAGACGCCGAAGAGGTCAAAGCCATTCAACAATTCCTCAACAAGTATTCCGCCTGGACCTTGCCAGTCGCTGAAAGAGGTGAGCGTCAAACCAATCTGAGAGGCGGCAAAGACGGACTGTTGATTTATCCCGTCAGGCTGGAACACCGATAAAGCCCGTCAGCCAAACCCGACAACTGCACGGAAAATCCGGCTGAGATCGAAATCGCCAAAAGCGCAACTGCAATAAAACAGTGCTTTTGGCGGTTTCCCTTTGCTGGCACTACGATTGCCCTCCCAAAAGTTGAGAAGTAGAAAACCAACAACCATTTGGGAGGTAAATTATGCGTAAACTTATTTTTGGACTGTTTTTGGTGACAGGAATTCCAGCATTGATCTTAGCTCAAAGTGATTCGGCTCCGGCGTCCCTGCCACAGCCTTTACCGCAACCGCAGACCCAATCATCAACTAAGCTTTCAACAAATTCCGATAATGTACATCGTGCTTACGGTTACGTGTTCGCAGCGCCCGGTGGAATTGTCGGCTCTGATGAAGGAACTGGCACATTACACTTCGGTGTCGGCGGCGAAGGATTGATCAAAGGCGGATTCGGCGTCGGAGGTGAAATAGGCGGTCTGGCTCCAGTGCGATCCTTTAGAGAAGGATTCGGTGTTTTTTCGGCTGGCGCGAACTATCACTTTCTGAACGCCAGCAAGTCTGGCAAAGTCGTCCCATTCGTCAATGGAGGTTACACGTTGTTTTTCCGCGAGGGTGTGGCCAACGGCGTTCACTTTGGCGGCGGAGCGAATTACTGGTTCAAAGAGCGTGTCGGGTTGCGCTTTGAAGTCCGCGATCATCTTGCCGTCCAATACCCGGAAATTCACTACATAGGCTTCCGCTTCGGCCTGACTTTCCGCTGAACAATATGGTGCCTGGCGGTCGGCAGCCTGTCTGCCGACCGCCAATTCCAACGACCAGCCACCAATCCGCTTGAACTTTTGACCACCGCCAAAAACTCCATTAGAATCCCGCCGTCTCTGAAGAGAGGCTCATCTGCTTCACAAATGTTTTGCCTCACGGAATGAGCCTTCATCCCATATTCGGAAAACTCATTTGCAACGTCACACAGTTAAGGGATTTGTCTACTATGACCACCTCAAGGTTTGTCCGCGATAAGTTTCAAAGCTCTCTGCGACTTTTCATGCTTGCGCTTATCTGCGCGTTTGTAATGGTTCAACTGGCTTTCCCCAAACGGCCAAGCGCAGCAGCTTTCAATACGATTACCGTCAATTCCCTGTTGGATGATGCGCCAAATAGCGGAAATTGTACTTTGCGAGAAGCCATTGAAGCTGCAAACACAAACGCAGTTGTAGACGCCTGCACCGCTGGCTCTTCCGGTTTGGATATGATCGTTTTCAATGTAGGTTCAGGGGTTCCCTCAATCACGCCAACGTCTCCGCTGCCTGTTATTACGGAATCTCTAACAATCAATGGCAACACAGGCGGAGCGGATCGCGTTGAGATCAACGGCACAAACGCCGGAGCGAACGTCTCAGGCTTGACCATAAATGCCAGCGGGAGCCAATTGCAATCTTTGGTCATCAACCGCTTTAGCCTGAATGGGATTGTTACTCAAAACAGCAGCAGCAATAGCATTAAAAACTGCATTATTGGATTGAATGCCTCTGCAAATGCACGCCAGGCAAATGGCGGGCATGGAATCACAATTAACAATGGCTCTTTCAACGTAGTCGGAGGAGCAGTTTCTGCCGACGGTAATATCATTTCGGGCAATTCCCTCTCCGGCATAGAAATAGTCGGCGACACGGACTCTAACCAGATTTTCAATAACATAATCGGCACCAACTCCGCTGGAGCAACAGGGCTTGGAAACTCTCAAAACGGTGTTTTACTGCAATCATCTGCCAACATAATTGGCAGTGCGACGGCGGGAAACATCATTTCTGGTAATGGCTCAGCCGGCATTCTGGTTTTGTCAGGCGGGTTTACGACCATCGGTGGCAACATCATCGGAGCCAATAGCGCTGGAACACTGGCAATTCCAAACAATGCAGGCATCCGCCTGGAATCATCACAAAACAATCAAATTGGCGGAGCACAGCCCGGCGAAGGCAATCTTATTTCCGGTAACACCACTGCCGGCATTGAATTAGTAATGGGGGCGGACAACAACTCCATTAGAGGCAACTTGATCGGCACACAGTTAAATGGCACAAGCCCGCTTGGCAACGGATCGCATGGGATTTCATTCCCCTCTGATATCAGCATTAACAATACAATTGGCGGTGCGGCGACCTTGGCCAATACAATCGCCTTTAACGGAGGTGCAGGAGTTTCGCTCTTTGCGGGAGGAACAGGAAATCGAATCACCCAAAATTCGATTTTCTCAAACGCCCAGCTTGGCATTGATCTGGGAGCTATTGGAATCACTGCCAACGACGACACAGACCCCGACACAGGTCCCAATGGTCTGCAAAACTTTCCGGTCATTACATCAATAACTCCTACGACGATTTTTGGATCACTTAATAGTCTGCCGTTCCAAGATTTTCGAGTTGAGTTTTTCGCCAACGCTACTTGCGACACGACTGGAAACGGTGAAGGTCAGGTCTTCCTGGGTGCGGATAATCCTTCGACTGACGGTTCTGGCAATGCCAACTTCTCGTTCGCGTATACGCCAGTAGTGGGCAAACCTTTTATTACCGCCGTAACAATTAACCCTTCGACAGGTGACACATCTGAATTTTCCACCTGCTTTTCTACTTGCCCGGCAATAGCGCTGATGCCTGCAATGCTGCCGAACGCAACAACAGGGTCGAACTACTCTCAATCAATAACGGCTTCCAGCGGGTCATCGCCATATTCATTTGCAGTTACTGGCGGAACTTTGCCTTTGGGAATAACACTGACTACGGCGGGGCTGTTAAGTGGCATGCCGACTCAGGCAGGAGTGTTCAATTTCACAGTCACAGCAACCGACCTGGGCGGTTGCCCGGGCCAATTAAACTATTCGCTGATTGTCACCTGCCCGCAGATCCCGGCCAGCATCACTGCTCCGGCGACTGTCTTAGCCGGTCAAAATCTGAGCTATGACCTGGACGTGGCCAATCCATGTCCGAACATCACTCTGGACATTACCTTTATGGCAACGACTCCTGCGAACACGACGTTCGTTTCAATCAGTAATGTTCCTGGTTGGACTTGCACTACCCCGGCAGTTGGAGCCACCGGAAACATCAGTTGCAGCACAAACTCCGGCGGGCCTGTACCGCGAAACCCAAATTCTCCAAAAGCCGTGTTTACCATAGTTCTCAATGTCAACAATGGTACAGCTCCCGGAACGGTGATTCCTCACGTTGCCAATATTGTTGGGACTTTTCCGGGCTTGCCTTCGAACAATGCAATGGCAAACGGCAGCACAACCGTAACAGGAGTGGTAGGAGCCGGAACCGACCTTTCGGTTTCAACCACCGGCGTTCCACCTGCCATTGCCGGAGCCAACACAACTTTCAATATCACAGTGACAAACAATACGGCGGCGACGGCGGCCACGGCAGTGACTTTGACCGGAGCGACCCCGAACAATACAACTTTCCAGTCTCTGACATCGCCAGCCGGCTGGACTTGCGCAACCCCTTCAGTTGGTGGAACTGGCGCGATCACTTGCAACATCGCAACCCTGGCAACCGGTTTAACAAACTTTGCATTGACTGTCAGGCTCAATCCGAATGTTGCTTGCGATACGACAATCAGCAACACGGCGTCGGTCATCTCCTCGACCACCGACCCGGTTCCCGGTAACAATTCATCAACGTCTTCATTGCTGTCCAAAACGCAATCTGACTTGGCAGTCAATGTCTCGGCTCCGGCCAATGCAGTGCCGGATGTCAGCGCGACTTACACAGTCACAGTTTCAAATGCAGGGCCATCTGCCAGCATTAACACGATGACAAGCAACTCGCTGCCTGCGGCTTTTTCTGCCGAAATCATCAACACTTCAGTCGGAACTTGCACCGGAGTCGGAACCAATTCTGTTAATTGCAATTTGGGAACGCTGGCTGTCGGTGCTACGGCAACAATTACGATTCAGGTTCACGTTCCTGAAACCTGTCAACCAACCACTGCGGTCAACACCGCGACTGTGACGACGGGTAATTGCCTGGCTGATCCTGTGGCGGCAAACAACTCGCAAACGAAAACGAGCACAGTGCAAATCGGCAATTTGGGGCCGGGAGCCTGTATTCCTTCCAACCAGGCTCTAAGCACACAAAAACCAGGCTCAGTCCTTTTCGGCGGAGTTTTCGCTTCTGGTGCTTCAGGCGGGCCTGGCGGCGATCCCGGAAACAACACCGCAGTCAGTTTGACCAACGTTCATCCGAAACTTGGCGTGGTGGTGCATTTGTTCTTTGTGGACGGCGCGACCTGCTCCGTGGCCGACGCTTTTGTTTGCCTAACGCCGAATCAGACGACCAGATTTCTGATGTCAGACCTTGACCCTGGAGTGGCTGGTTACATGATGGCAATGGCGGTTGACGGCCCTCCCGGAACCGCCGGAGGTCACAATTCCGGTTGCCCTATCAGCTTCAACTACTTGATTGGCAGCGCCAGAATCAAAATGACCAATTCGCCTCGCCGTGAAGCCGAGCTTGCATCCGAAAGCTGCGCCTCAGAATTTGGAAGCCCACTGCCCGGTTGCGATCCAAACAACCCTATCGCCGAAATTCCTTTTGACGGTTCACCGAGAGGTTTCAACAAATTGCCGCTGGTGCTGGGCGTCAGCAACATTCCCAGCAAAGCTGACGGCAACGACACCATGTTGTTATTGGCGCGAGTTGACGGCAACTGGGGAACCGGTTTGAAACCGTTGGGAAACATCTTTGGCATCCTTTACGACGACGCCGAAAATGCATACAGCTTCAGTTTCAATGTGGGCACTTGCCTGCTTCGATCAGTCATTTCGAACAATTTTCCGCGCACCGCACCGCGTCTCGAACAAGTCATACCTGCGGGACGCAGCGGTTGGATGAAACTCTGGTCGGCGGATAACGCTGCCATCATCGGTGCAATTATTAACCGCAATGACAATACAAACAGCGCGTCTAATGCTTTCGACGGAGGGCACACCTTGCACGTGCTGAGGCTGAACGAAAGAGTTGTAGTCACAGTGCCAGTCTTCCCGCCAAGCTGTTAATATCGCTGACGGAAGCTCAGAAGCGCCGTAATCTAGGTTGTTATTGGATTGCGGCGCTTTTTCCGTGACGATTCCTTGATTGACCCGCTTTCCCAAACGCCGTACACTTTCGCCCGGCGTTGCGGGTAAGGATTCGCAGCGTTGCCCCGTTACCAAAAGCGAATTTTCAAATCATACAATTGACCTTTCAACAGCGCGCCATAGGAGGTTTCAATGAACACCTCACACAGGTTGTTTCAATTTTTATTTTTCCTGACGGCAATCTCTGCTTTTAGCACGATGGCCTTTGCCGCCGACCCCGGATTGACTCAAATTGATCTGGGAATCACCAAGACCGGCCCGGCTTCTGTCAACGCCGGAGCCGATGCGACATACACTCTTGCGGTAAGTAACTCACATCCACAAATAGCCGCTCGCGTAACGGTTACAGATACTTTGCCCGCCGGATGGTCGTTAATCGGAGCCAATACGCCTAGCGGCAATTGCGTTGCAGCAGATTCGGCTGTCACCTGCCAGGACGTTGATTTGCCTGCTCAAACGACCATCAACATCACACTCAGAGTTCACAACCCATTTCTGTGTCAGCCGCCTGCTGTAACTAACACGGCGACAGTCGCATTTTCTCCAACGACTCCGCCAAACATCGTTGATCCGAACCTGACCAACAATACTTCGACAGTTAATATCGCCGTACCGCAAACCAGTCTTGGACCAGGACAGTGCATTCCGCCAAACTCTGAAACCAGCGACGACAAACCCGGTTCGATTCTTTTTTACGGCATATACACATCGGCGGCGGCAAGCAACGACCCGCAGAATAACGCTCGCATCAGTCTGACCAACACCAATCCACAATTGGGAGTTGCCGTGCATCTATTTTTCGTTGATGGCGCAACCTGTTCTGTTGCCGATGCCTTTGTTTGCTTGACGGCAAACCAGACTGCGTCTTTTCTGATGTCGGACATTGACCCTGGAATTACCGGTTACATCGTCGCCATTGCCGTTGACGGCCCGCCGGGAACCGCAGACGGAAACAACACCGGCTGTCCGATCAGCTTCAACTATTTGATTGGCAGCGCGTTCGTCAAAATGACGATGTCTCCACGCCGCGAAGCAGAGCTTGCAGCGGAAAGTTGCGCATCCGAATTTGGCAGCCCCGTTCCTGGCTGCAATCCAAACTCTTCGACGGCGGTTATTAATTTCAACGGAATCCCCGGTCAGGGTTACAACAAACTTCCGCGAGTGCTTGCCGCTTCGGGCATTCCGGCCAGAGCCGATGGAAATTCGACCTTGCTGGTCATTAACCGCATTGGTGGAAATCTGGGAACCGGTGCCGCGACGCTGGGCACACTGTTCGGCATTCTTTACGACGACGCTGAAAATTCCGCCAGTTTTCAGATCAGCGGCGGATGCCAGGTCAGGGGCGAACTGACAAACAACTTCCCTCGAACTACTCCGCGTTTTGAAAACTTCATCCCTGCCGGACGGACGGGATGGCTGAAGATTTGGAGCCAAAGCGACATTGGCATCATCGGAGCGATGCTAACTCAAAACAGAAATGCCAACGCAGTTTCAAATGCCTTTGACGGAGGGCGTAATCTGCACACATTGACACTTAGCAGTTCCGTTTCGCTGACGATCCCGGTTTTTCCGCCTTCCTGCTAACTTGAAAATAAAGAGGCGTGTGAGTTTTGATCTTCTGCCCACACGCCTCTTTTTCTATGGCAATTCTGTTACATTTGTCATTTGCCAGCCCACCGAATCCAACGCATCATCACCCGGCGAAAAAATTGTATTTTCGATCTTCAATAACAAATCTTTCAGAAGAGGCCTTTATGCTCTGCCAACAAATACCAACCTCAAAACGCTGCTTGGCTAAATGTTCGATTGCTTCCCTGCTGTTCTGCTTCCTTGCTCTGCCGCTGTTCTTCGACACGGCCTGCGCCCAGGAAAAAACCGCGCTTCAACTCAATCAACCTGTCGAACGCAGCCTGAACGGAGGCGAGACGCACAGCTTTTTAGTGACTGCCCAAGCTGGTCAATTTTTGAGCGTTTCAATTGAACAACGCGGCATTGATGTGGCCGTCAGGTTTGCAGGTTCAGACGGAAAACAACTGGCCGAGGTTAATCTGGCTTACGGAACTTCGGGAACTGAAACGGCTTGCTGGATTGCCGAAACCGCAGGCGATTACCGCATTGAAATAGTCTCGCTGGAAAAGTCTGCTCAGCGCGGACGTTACCAATTGCGATTGGCTGAGCTTCGTGCAGCAACCGATACCGACCGCAGCCGAGTTGCTGCCCAGACAGCTTTTATGCAGGCCGAAGATTTGTACGGCGATAACAAGCCCGAATCTCGCCGCCAGGCAATTGCCAAATACGCTGAAGCCGTCAAGCTGTGGCAAACCATCGGTGAAAAAGCCTCGCAATCAATTGCGCTTTACAACATTGGCGACCTCTATCGCCGCTCGAATGATTACCCAAAAGCGATTGAACACTTCAACCAATCTCTTGAGCTTGATCGAGCTTCGGGCGACATCGAAAGCCAGGCAGTGACGCTGAATACCATCGGTGTTACCTACTCCGCGCAGGGCGACAAACAAGAAGCTCTAAATTATTTCAATCAGGCATTACCACTTAGAAGACAGGCTAAAGACCGCTCAGGCGAAGCCAGCACCTTGAACGCCATTGCAGTGACAACCGCCGAACTCGGCGACCGTCGCAAAGCCATCAACGACTTTCAACAAGTTCTATCGTTACGCAAAGAAATCAAAGACCGTCGTGGCGAAGCAGTCACATTGAACAACATTGCCGCCAACTATCAGGTGCTCGGCGAAAAGCGGAAAGCTGTCGAAAACTTCAGCAAGGCTTTGGAAATTTTCCGAGCTTTGCGCGACCAGCAATCCCAAGCCAACACGCTCAGCAACCTTGGCACGGTTTATTCCGATTTGGGCGAACAACAAAAAGCTCTGGATCATTTCAACCAGGCCTTACCACTCTGGCGTAACCTCAAAAATGCTCGCGGCGAAGCTTTGACGCAAACCAACATGGGGCGAGCCTATGACCTGCTCGGCGCTCAAACCGAAGCAATCAACCTGTACAACCAATCGCTTCCGGTCTTTCGCAACGCCAAAGATCGTCTGTGGGAAGGAAGAGCGTTCAATTTTTTGGGCCTAAGTTATTGGGCAAGCGGCGAATACCAAAAGGCTCTGGAGCAATTCAACCTGGCGTTACCGATTAAACGCGAATTGAAAGATGTCGCCGGCGAAGCTGCCACGCTGAACAACCTGGGGCTGGTTTACGATTCGATGGGCGATCGGCAAAAGGCTCTGGAATCTTACAATCAGGCGTTGCCACTGTTGCGTTCAGCCAATGACCGGCAAGGCGAAGCCAAGACGCTGAACAACATCGGCTCTACCTATGACGCGCTCGGCGACAAAACGAAGGCGATGGATTTCCATCAGCAGTCGCTGAGACTTAGCCGCGAAGTCGGCGACCGTCAACGCGAAGCCAAGGTTCATTACGGCATCGCCCGCATCGAAAGCAGCCGCAACAATCTGAAACCTGCTCGCAAAGAAATCGAACAAACAATCAAGATTGTCGAACCTCTTCGCTCGAAGCTGACCAACCCGGAACTGCGAGCGACTTATCGAGCTTCGTTGCAGCAATACTACGATTTGTACATTGACGTGCTGATGCGAATGGGCAAACGCGCTCCGAAAAACATCTTAAGAACCGGACTGGTCGCCGAAGCTCTTCAAGTCAGCGAAAGCGCGCGCGCCAGAAGCCTGGTTGAATTACTAAGCGAAGCGAACGCGGACATCCGCCAGGGAGTTGACGCAGCACTTGTCGAACGCGAACGCGAGTTGCAGGAACAGATCAACGAAAAAACTACTGAGCAGATTCGCTTGCTGGGTAGCCGCGCCAAAGCCGAACAGGTCGCCTCGCTCGGCAAAGAGATCGAACAACTCAACTCCGGTTTGAGGGACACCCAGGCCGAAATTCGCCGCACCAGCCCGCGTTATGCCGCGCTGACACAGCCGCAACCGCTGACTCTGGGCGAAATTCAAAAACAGGTTTTGAATCCCTGGTCGCTATTGCTGGAATACTCTCTGGGCGAAGAGCGAAGTTATTTGTGGGTTGTTGGGCAAAACTCAATCAGCAGTTTCACCTTGCCGAAACGCTCTGTCATTGAGGCAGCAGCCAAACGCTTTTACGATGCGACGACCGCTCGCAATCAATTCGTACCACGCGAATCGAGCCAGCAAAAACAGGATCGCATTGCCGAAGCCGACGCTGAAAGCCTGAAAGCCGCAGCCGCATTGAGCAGATTGATTCTGTCGCCAGCCGTGCCGCTGCTCGGCAGCAAAAGATTGATTGTGGTTGCCGACGGAGCTTTGCAATACGTTCCCTTCGCAGCTTTGCCAGTCGGATCAAGACCGCTGGTCAGTCGCCACGAAATAGTTTCCCTGCCTTCAGCAACAACGCTGACGGTGCTGCGCGCAGAATCAGCTCAACAGCAAAAAGCCTCAAAGACAGTCGCCGTTTTCGCCGATCCCGTCTTTGAGGCTAAAGACGAGCGGGTCAAAGTCGTCACTATAAAAGCCGAAGGCAAAGCTCCTGAGAAGCCCGCGGCAAAAGAAGACAAACCCGCCGCAACGGCTGAAAGCGAACCAACCCGCATACTGCTCTACAAAACGGCCAAGGATTCAGGCGCAACAAATGGCGAATTACGCATCCCACGATTGCCAAACACTCGCCGCGAAGCCGAGACAATTCTTTCACTAACTTCCGGCGAAGCTGGCAAATCCATCTTTGACTTTGCCGCCAACCGCACAGCCGCAACCGGCGAAGATTTGAGCCAATACCAAGTGCTGCATTTTGCAACTCACGGATTTTTGAACAGCCTTAACCCAGAGCTTTCTGGTTTGGTCATGTCGCTGGTTGATGAACAAGGCAAGCCCCAAAATGGTTACTTGCTGGCACCTGAAATCTATAACCTGAAATTGCCTGCGACTGAATTGGTTGTGCTGAGCGCCTGCCAAACCGGCCTGGGCAAAGAAGTCAGAGGAGAAGGCATAGTTGGCCTGACGCGCGGGTTTATGTACGCTGGTTCGCCTCGTGTCATAGTCAGCCTCTGGAGCGTCAACGACCGCTCAACCTCCGATCTGATGAAGCATTTTTACGAAGCCTTGCTTTCAAAGGGCCAGCGCCCGGCGGCGGCGTTGCGTTCAGCACAGCTTGAAATGCTCAAACAAAAACAGTGGCAAGCCCCGTATTTCTGGTCTGCCTTCGGGCTTCAGGGCGAATGGAGATAATCTTCGCGACCTGTGATTCAAGTAACAGCGCTGTGTCTCTGAGCCACTATAATGGCAAGGCACGTTACCAACAGAAGGAGAAAAAAAATGGTCAAGCAATCAAAATTCAACCGAATCGTTATCGCTACAGCTTTCGCTCTTTTTGCCTGCACAACGTCGGCATTGGCTCAAGACCAAGACACCGAGCGCCGATTCTGGCCACCGAATTATCGCCCTCAAGCAGCGAAGCCTTCCGCCCCAACTGCCAAACCGGGTTACAAACGTGCATCGCCTGCGCTGCCAAAGAATGCAATTCCAACCGCCGCCGAAAGAAACTCCGTCGTCGGAATCACCATCTGGAGGTTGCGACCTTTTGAAGACCTGGCCAGCTCAAAACCAAAAGAAAAAGAACAGGATGTCGCCCGCATACTGGTTGTTCGCAAAGGCAAAAAATCAGATTTTGCGGCTGAACGTGTCGAAGCTTCTACCGCATTCACGTCAGGCCAGATGTTGCGACTGAGCATTGAAGTCCCGCGCTCAGGGTACCTTTACATAATTGATCGCGAACAATATGCAGATGGCTCATTCAGCGCGCCTTACC
>JAGNMH010000699.1 GCA_017991275.1 Acidobacteriota bacterium | reverse complement strand
AGCTTGAAGTAGTGCTCGGCGGCGTCCTGGGCGTTGGCTTTGTCGGCGGCGGGAATAGTGATTGTTGCCTGAGCTTCGTCGTAAAAATCGGTGACGGCGAATCCGGTTGCGGTTTTTGTTGCCTGATGCAGATTGGCCAGCAGTAATTCGCCCCAGCGTTGATGCTTTTCTCCGCTGGCAAAACCTGCCAGTTCGCGTTGGAGGTTGGTCGCCAGCGTTCGCTGTTTTTTGAGCTTCGCGCTGAGTTGGGAAACCAGCTTTTGCTTTGCGGCCTGAAATCGTCGGCGGTCGTCCAGCAGAGTGAAGTAAACGTCAGCGGCTTCGTTGGTAGTAGTGAACGAAGTTTGCGGCAGCGCAAACAAATGCGTGAGCTTTATCGGTGAAAGCGTCAGGCTGAATTCGTCGCGGCCAATTTCCTGCCTTATTTCTTCAATCGTGGGTGTCGAGTAAATCGCCGGAACAGGATTAGATTCATACAGATCAGCCAGCAGGTTTTGCAGCGCTGATGCCGGGTCGGAAAGTTTTGCTCGAAAGGCGAGTTCGCGCGCGAAAGCCGGAGTGAAGCCGATGAAGTTTTTCTGCGCGGCAGTGGCAATCTCTCCGTCGGCGTCGGCGATCAAGTCGTAAATTTGCGCGGCTGAGCATTGAAACGGGTCGAGTTTGTCAGCGGGTGGAGGAGGTTCGGAATAACTCAAAATTTCTCGAACAAAGTCAGGCGAAGGATCACGAATAATCTCTTTCTCTTTCTTCGTGTTTCCGACGTGTTGCTTCGTTGAAGACTTTTTTTCTTCGCCTTCGCGCAGACGAGCAATTATCCGTCCGGCTTCGACCACCAGCAGGTTTGCGCCGCGTCCGGTCAGCGAAACTATCAGCTTGCGAAGTTTGATCTGGCCGTCGTCATCTTCGGCCTCAAAGTCGAAACTCACCACTCGGTCGTAACCAAGATTGTCTAATCCAATGAGCTTGGCGCCGCCCAGGAATTTTTTCATCAGCGAGACAAAGCCAGTGTCAGTGCGAGGTTCGTCGCTGAGCTGTTTCGGCTGGCGCAAAGTCAAATACAAAGCCAGTCGCGCTGGATCGGTTGAAATCACCAGCCAACGTCCATCGCGCAGCCGGAAATCCAGAGCCATATCAGTTGTGTTGAGTTGAACGATTTTGCTCAGCCTGTGACCGGCGAGCAGCGACTTAAGCTCGTTGGCGATGGCTTGGAGCAGGAAAATGTCCATGTGATTGTTGGCGGAGTTGGGTGAAGATCAGTTCGATTTCACTCTTTCCAGCAACGATGTGCCGGAGATCAGGTCGGGAAAGCTCCGATGTCGTGGGTTCGATTGAATAACCAGAAAGTTTAGCGGCGGGCAGAAAGACGCGGCGGTTGCGGCAAAAGCCCTCAGCAGTTTTTGCACGAACGTGACTGGCTTCTCTCTATTTGCGGAATTAACCAGCCTCAATCTGAGAAACGCCATTCCGGTTGTTCGGTTGGCGATTGTCAGAGTCAGTAATTGGTAACAAAACGTCAGAGTGGCCAGCAACACAAGCAAAATCATGACCGATTCGTAACCAATTGACGTGTTAAGCACGGCATAAGACCCAAAAACAGGAAGGTATGCCATTGCTATGATTTCGAAATCACAGGCTCCGGCCAATGTGCGTCCCCACAGGGTTGCTGCAACAGGTTTTGATGATGTGGTTACGCCGGGAGTAAGGTTGCTGACCGATGGAGCCAGCCCTATGACGGTTGTTTCAACGTGGTTTCGTGGCGGTTGCACCAGCGAACCCGATGGCGTTCTTTGCAGCGGTTGCACCAGCGAACCTGATGGGATTCTTTGCGGCGCGGGCTGCTGCACAGGCTGTTTGATTTCGCCAGTCGTCCTGATTTTCGGAATAGCGGGCAGCGAACCCGACCCAGGTTTTGGCGCAGCAGGCAATCGGCCTGATCCTCGTTTGAGTTCGATTCGGGCTTCGGCTTCCGGTGGTAATGTTTGCCGAGGCTCCGGTTTTGGAGCCGGGGGCAAAACGTGTTCTGGTTGAGCCGTAGGTTGCGCCGCTGGTTTTCGCGCCAGCAAAGGATTGGTTGAATTTTGTGTTGTGCGCGGCAATGGTCGCGAATCTGGTTTAGGCTCGACACGCTGAAATGGGTTTGTTTCGCGTCTGGCTTCAGTAACCTCGGAAGCCTCCGAAGCTCTTTCTTGTGCCAGAGGTTTCGACTCGGCTTTTTCTACTGGAGTTTGAGTTGGCGGTATATGTTGCGACCAGCGAATTCGTTTTAGCGCCGATTCGACAATCGGATTTGGATCAAGCTCCACTTCATCTGGTTGATTGTCGGTTTCGGAAGTCGGAATCGCTCGTCGTTCACGCACCTCCTTGACCTTGTCTTTCAACTGTGAGCGCCAGGGCGGAAATTGCACTACGTTTGGGTCATCCGAAGATGCAGTAGAAGTCTGAGCAGGAGAAGAATTCGGAATGGCGACTTGATTGATTCGTGCTTTCGGTTCAAACGGAACAGACGGAATCGCAGTGTTACGCTGCGTGCCGGATGAAATGGGTTCAATCGGTGATCGTTTGATTTCAGGTTTAGGTGCAACGCCAGGCGAAGCCAGCGGCGAAATGCTGCGAACCGCAGACGATTGCGCCGCGGCTGAGTGTTCGCCATTACGGCGAGCGCGCCACTGACTAACACGGCCTTGCGCGTTGTTGTGATTGCATTGCCGACAAACGATGGAGGCCCCGACAAGTTCATTACTGCAGTTTTCGCACTTCATCTTTTGGACTTTTGAACTCCGATTCGTGAACCGATCCAACCTGCAAATTGCAGATTTTGCTGTAGCTGATTGCGCCTAAATACTTGATTGCCTTGCGCGAAGGCGGCGCGATAGTAGCAAATGACTGTAAGTACGGCAAGAAATTGAGCGCGTTATATTTGCGGGACTGACATTCATCCGACCGTCACTTATAATCCGGCTGCTTTCCATTTCTATCAAAACGGGTAAACCGGATAAATAACTCAATGATTGAAGACAAACTGAAACTGCTGAAGGAAAAGAACTCGGCGGCTGAGGCTGGCGGCGGAGCGGATCGTGTTGCTCGCCAGCACGCCGACGGCAAGATGACCGCGCGCGAGCGTGTTGAATTTCTGCTGGACGATGGTTCGTTCGAAGAGTTCGACAAACTGGTTACGCACCGCTGCCAGGATTTCGGAATGGAATCCCAACTGATTCCAGGCGACGGCTTCGTCACCGGGCATGGCTTGATTGACGGGCGCGAAGTTTTCGTCTTCGCCCAGGACTTCACTGTCTTTGGCGGTTCGCTGTCTGAAACCAACGCTCAGAAAGTCTGCAAGATTATGGACATGGCGATGAAAGTCGGCGTGCCTGTGATTGGCCTGAACGATTCTGGCGGCGCGCGAATTCAGGAAGGCGTCGTCAGTTTGGGCGGTTACGCAGACATCTTTTTACGCAACACGCTGGCTTCGGGCGTAGTGCCGCAGATTTCCGCGATTATGGGGCCGTGTGCTGGCGGAGCGGTTTATTCGCCAGCGATTACGGACTTCATCGTGATGGTCAAAGAC
>JAGNMH010000062.1 GCA_017991275.1 Acidobacteriota bacterium | reverse complement strand
GCGTTACAACCAATACGGCGGTTCGATTGGCGGGCCGATTCGCTTGCCGGGCAAAGTCTTTGGCCCGCTGGGTTACGACGGACGCGACCGCAGCTTTTTCTTTTACAACTACGAAGGCTATCAGTTCGTGACCAACGCTTCGGGCTTTTACACCTTGCCGACCGAAGCCTTCCGCAACGGCGATTTTTCAAAACTGGCCGACGCCACCGGCAAACCGATCATCATCTACGATCCGGCGACCACGCGCCCGAATCCGAGCGGTCAAGGCTTTCTGCGCGACCCGTTCCCAGGCAACATCATTCCGGCAAATCGGATTGACCCGGTGTCGAAAAACTTCCTGCGGTTTTATCCGCTGCCCAATCGCACGGCGGACAATGCCTTTACCAACCTGAACAATTTCTTCGGCGCGGTCAGCAACAAACGCACGCTGACCAATCACACTTCGCGCGTGGATCATCGCTTTTCGGAAAAGAACAACTTCACGGCGCGTTACACCTTTTACAAACAGTTCACCGACAACGGCACAGGGAATCTTTATCCCGATCCGATTGTGCGCCAACGGACCGACCCGTTTCGCGGACACAACGTTGTGCTGTCGGACATTCACAACTTCACGCCGAACCTGATTCACGAATTCCGCATCGGCGTGGCGCGGCAGATTTTTGAATTCAAGGTGGCGAGCGCCGATCAGAATCTGCCTTCGCAATTGGGTTTGCCGTCAATTGTTCCGCCCGATGTGTTGCCGCGTCCGAACAACGGTTTGCCGGGATTCAACACCGGCACTGTGGGCAAACGCGGTGGCTCGGTGTGGCAATTGTTCGATTCGCTGACCTGGCTGCACGGAAATCACACCGTCAAATTCGGCACGGAGTTGCGACTGACGCAGGCCAACAACCTGCAAAAAAGCTCGCCGTCCGGCGACTTTCAGTTTCCGACGACGCTGACCGACAACGCCGCGCCCATCGCCGGCAACCGCATCAACACCGGCAATCAATTCGCCACGTTTTTGCTTGGCGCGGTCGGCAGCGCGTCCGTCACAACTCACCTGGGCGAATCCGAAGTCGGCAAATCGTATGGCTTTTACGCCAACGATGAATGGAAGATTCGCCGCCGCCTGAGCCTCAATGTGGGCTTGCGTTACGATTACCAGCAACAACCTTACGAACGGCGCTGCGGCACTTCGATGTTCAATCCATTCGTCACCAATCCGACCAACGGACTGGCCGGAGCGACGCAATACGCCTGCGTTGATTACGGGCAAACCTTTTCCGAAGACGACAAAAACGACTTCGCGCCGCGCGTGGGTTTTTCGTGGGACGTTCGCGGCAATCAGAAAACCGTCGTGCGCGGCGGCTACGGCATTTTTATGTCGGCGCTGTTTTCTTATTGGAACGCCAATTACGAAAGCACGAACGGTTTTGCCGGAACGACGACGGCTTACCCTGCGCCGAACGGCAACAATCTGCTGACGGCATTTCAATTCAAGGACGGTTTTCCCTTCGCGCCGAATCAACCCTTGGGCGCGCGCCTGGGCCCGAACTTTTTCGCCACGTCCAGCGCCTCGTTCAAGGAACAAATTTCGCGCACGCCGATGTCGCAGCAATGGAATCTGTCCTTGCAACAACAACTCGGCGGAGGCTTCCTGGTCGAAGTCGCTTATTCGGCCAATCACGGCACTCACTTGCTGTCCGGCAGCTACGATTTGAATCAAGCCGATCCGGCGAAGATTCGTGAATTCGGTTTGGCGGGACGATTGACCAATCAAGTTCCCAACCCGTTTGCCGGCAAAGTGCCGGGCGCATTCGGCGGAGCGACCATCACACAGGCTCAGGCGTTGCGTCCTTTCCCGTATGTCGGCGGCATCACCGTCCAGGCGCCGCACGCGGGCAATTCAATTTATCACTCAATGCTGGTGTCGGCGGAAAAACGCTTTTCCAAAGGCTTCACGGTGTTGGCTTCGTACACCTTCGCCAAACTCATCAGCGATTCGATCTTCAACGGCTTGAACTTCATCGGTTCGGAAGGCGGCAACGATTTCGGCTATCAGAACGGTTTGTACAACCGGCGCGCCGAGCGTTCGGAAGACCCGTCGAACGTGCCGCATCGTCTGGTGGTCAGCGGTTTGGTCGAACTGCCTTTCGGCACGGGCAAACGCTTCGATTTCAAAAACGGCGTGGCCAACAACGTTCTGGGCGGTTGGCAATTGAACACAATCACGACGATTGTGGCCGGCACGCCGACTTCGGTGCGCGGCGCGAATAACGGTCTGGCCAATCGCCCCGATTGGATCGGCAGTCTGGAATTGCCCGGCGGTTTCACCGACGCCAATCCGCAACGCGGCGTGCAATGGTTCAATCCGGCTGCCTTCGTGAATCCGGCTTTGTACGTGTTCGGCAACACGCCGCGCGCGATCAGCCAGTTCCGCAACCCAGGCGCGATCATCATTGACCTGTCGGTGTTCAAGAACTTCACCATCACCGAACGGCTGAAGCTGCAATTCCGCGCTGAAGCCTTCAACGCGCCGAACCATGTCAACCTGGGCACGCCGAACGGTTCGTTTGGCGCTGGACCCGGCGGAACGAACAACAATGATGCCTTTGGTCGCATCACCGGATCACGCGATCCACGCCTGATGCAGTTGGGCTTGAAGTTGATCTTTTAACTGGTTGGTTTCAGAAGGAACAGGGGGCAGAACCATCCATTTCTGCCCCCTAGTTTTCTGTTAAGGCAGAAACCACAATCATGAAAAGACGAGAACTTCTCAAACTAGGCGGGGCGTTTGCGGTGACGGGTGATCTGTTAGCGCAATCCCCGGATGTTGTTCGCGGTCGAATTGGTACAAGTCCGCTAAAGATCACCAAGGTTGAACCCTTTGTCATTCGTACGCCAAAAGACAAAAAAACGCCGGAAGAGTTGATCGTCATGCCTCCGGTTGGCAATCGCACGGGCGGCACAGGTTTGTGGGATCGGCTCGATCACGCCAGCCCTTCGCGCTTCAACGGTTACACGCAAGCGGTCATCGTTAAAGTCACAACCGATCAAGGCTTGATCGGTTGGGGCGAATGCCATGCGCCCGCCGCGCCGCGCGTTCATCAAACGATCATCAGCGACATGCTCGCGCCGTTGGTGATCGGGCAGGATGCGCGCAACGTCGAAGTGTTGTGGGAACGGATGTATTCCAGCGAACGATTGCGCGGCTATGCCACTGCGCCTTTCACCGAAGCCATCGCGGGGATTGATCTGGCGCTCTGGGACATTCTCGGCAAATTCACCGGGCAACCGTTGTACGTGCTGCTCGGCGGCAAATACCGCGACACTGTGCCAACCTATCTCGGCATCAGCAGTTCCTCTGCCGAAGAGTTGAAAGACAAAGCCGTGCGCGCTGTCGAAGCGGGCTACACAGCGATGAAAACCGAACTCGGCAAAGGCGCAAATTCGCGCGGACTGGATCGCCTGGCCGCCGTCACGCAAGCCGTCAAAGGCCGCGCGCAACTGCTGCTCGATTCGCTGGGCGCGTTCAAATTGCACGAAGCCGAACAACTCGGCAGAGAACTCGACCAAATGTCCGGCATCGGTTGGTGGGAAGATGCGTTGATGCCCGAAGACACGACCGGCTACCCACGTTTGGCCGCCGCGCTCAGCACGCCCGTTTGCGTAGGCGAAGGCTTGTCGAATCGCTTTCAGTTCCGCGACCTATTTGCGGTGAAAGCCTGCGACATGATTAACCCCGACGTTTGCCGCGCCGGAGGCATCACCGAATGCAAACGCATCGCAACGCTGGCCGATATGCACGGCGTGCTGTGGTCGCCGCACGTCAGCACCGGCACTGCACCATATGTTGCGGCTTCGCTGCATCTGGCTGTGGCCACGGCCAATTTCGTCATCATCGAAGGCGGCAATAAAACCGAAGGTCCGTTTGGCAACGTGTTGTTGAAAGAACCGCTGGAATTCAAACCGGGCAGCGCGCGCGTACCAGAACGCCCCGGCCTGGGCGTCGAGTTTAATGAAAAGGAGCTGGCCAAAGTCATCGTATGAAGCGCACTCTCTTGATCTTGATCGTTTGCTTCTTAATCGCCTTGCCGCTGGCTTCAGCGCAAACGCAGCGCATTGCGCCGTACGTGAGCGATGGCTCTTTGGCCGGATACAAACTGCTTTGGCACGATGAATTCGGCGGGAAGGCCGTAAACACGAAAGACTGGAATTACCGCACAGGCGAACGATTCTGGAGCACGCAGCGCCCTGAGAATGTTTCGGTTGCAGATGGCAAGCTGCGCCTGGTTTTGAAGAAAGAGAAGTTCGGCAACACTGATTACACAGCGGGTGGCGTCATCAGCAAGCGCGAATTCAAATTTGGCTATTACGAAGCGCGGCTCAAAATGCCGCGTGGCAAAGGCTGGCACACTTCGTTTTGGATGATGCGCAATGGCGACGACCGCGATCAGGAATTGGACGTGTGCGAACAGGATTCGATCAACCCGAACGACTATTCGACCAATGTTCATGGCTACAAACCAACGCCCAAAGCGCAGGGCGCAAGGCACATCGCCACGCCGGATTTGACGGCGGACTTTCACGTTTGGGGCTGCGAATTCACGCCGACCACGGTCAGGTATTACTTCGACGGCAAGGTCGTAGACACGCGCGATGTCACGAATGTCCCGCTGGGCGACGTGAGCATCTGGCTGACTTCAATAGCCGCCCCGCTCGGCAAAACGGACAAAGTAGACGACAGCGTGCTGCCTGCATACGCCGAGTTTGATTACGTGCGATTTTTTGCGCAGAAACACTGATGCTTACAATTTGAATATGGCACTCTCATCACGCAGGCAATTCATCGGGCAAACGCTGGCGGGCGCGGCGCTGTGGTCGCAACACAACGCCGATGCGCTTGACTTTCAAAAGCTGCTGCGACCGATTCCGCTGACGGCGAAATTTGAGCTGCCCGATTATTACGTTTGGTGCGGCACGCTGACGAAAGCCGATGATGGCAAATATTATCTGCTGTTTTCGCGCTGGCCGCGCGCGCTGGGACACAACGCCTGGGTCACGCATTCAGAAGTCGCAGTCGCAGTGGGCAAGAGTCCGTTGGGGCCGTTCACCTTCAAAACCGTGGCCTTGCCCGTGCGCGGCAAACAATTCTGGGACGGGCTTTGCACGCACAATCCGACCGTGCATCGGTTCGGCAAAAAATATTATCTCTATTACATGGGCAACACCGGTGACGGCGTAGCGATGAAATCCCTTAACTGGACACATCGCAACAATCAACGTATTGGCGTCGCCGTCGCCGATCACCCGCTGGGGCCTTGGCAGCGATTTGATAAGCCGTTGATCGAACCAACTGCCGGATTTTACGACGCGTTGATGTGTTCCAATCCAAGCGTTACCAAACGCCCGGACGGCGGTTTCTTGATGGTCTACAAAGCGGTCGGCGATAAAAACAAAATGCCGTTTGGCGGCCCGGTGTTGCATTGCGTAGCGACGAGTGAAAGCCCGACTGGCTCGTTCAAAAAACATCCCAACCCCGTCTTCGTAAAAGAGGGCGTCGCGTTCGCTGCCGAAGACCCGTACATTTGGCACGACGGCAAAAAATATCGCGCCATCGTCAAAGACAACGAAGGCTATTTCACCAACGCAGGCAAGTCGCTGGCGTTGTTTGAATCGGCGGACGGCTTCGACTGGAAATTGTCACGGCATCCGCTTGTGGCGACGATGGAAGTGCAATGGGCAAATGGCGAGAAGCAAAAGATGAATTCGCTGGAACGCCCTCAGCTTTGGTTTGAGCGCGGCAAGCTCGTCTCGCTGCTATGCGCGGCAGACGTGACGCCAGCGCGCGAGTATTCGTTCAATGTGCAAATTCCACTGGGCAAAAAGTAAAGCGAATGAAAAAGCCGATACACAATTTGCGCTGGTGGATTGCTGGCTTGGTGTTTTTGAGCACAGTCATCAACTACATTGATCGGCAAACACTGGCTGTGCTGTCGCCGCAACTCACCAAAGAATTGGGGCTGACGGATATTCAGTACGGCTGGATTTCGCAGGCGTTTCTGATTCCTTACACCGCCATGTATATCGGCGCGGGGCTGTTGCTGGATCGTTACGGCACGAAGCTGGTGTTTGGCTTAGCTGCGTTGTGGTGGTCGCTTGCGGCAATGTTGCATGGCGTAGCGAGCACAGCATTCGGTTTGGGCGCCTTTCGTTTTCTGTTAGGCACAGCGGAATCGGCGAATTTCGTCGGAGCGCAAAAGGTCGCAGCGGAATGGTTTCCGCCGAAAGATCGCGGCACGCTCAACGGCTGGGTGCAGGCGGGTACTGTGACAGGCGCAATTATCACGCCGCCTGCTGTCATCTGGCTCGCGGATCGTTATGGTTGGCGTTCGGCATTTCTGTTCACCGGCGCACTTGGCTTGCTCTGGGCCATTGCCTGGTTCTGGTTTTATCACTTGCCGGAAAACCACCCTAACATTTCGGCGGATGAATTGGCATTGCTTCAGGAACCGCAGACCAACGCTCCGTCGCCAGCTCATCCCGCTGCCCCATCGCCAAAGTGGTTCGAGTTTTTTCGCTTTTCTGAGACCTGGGGCTTGATGCTGGCACGGATTATTTCTGATCCGGTGTGGTGGTTTTATTTGTTCTGGCTGCCGAAGTATTTGACCGAAGCGCGCGGGCTATCAAAAAAAGAAATGGCGTTGTTATTGTGGATTCCATATCTGCTCTCTGATGCGGGTTCAATTTTGGGTGGATGGTATTCGGGCAAGTTGATTGCGCGCGGCGTGTCGGTGTTGGTTGCGCGCAAGACAGTCATGCTGTGGTCGGCGTTGGTGATGCCGACTGGTATATTGCTTGTTTGGAAGCCACCCATTCCGCTCACGATTTTGCTCATCAGCCTGAGCCTATTTGCACATAACGCGTGGAAGACCAACCTTGTCACAATGACAGTAGACATTTTCCCGCGCAGAGTGATTGGCACAGTCCATGGCATTGTCGCTACGGGCGGGGGGATCGGCGGCGCGATCATTACGCCGCTGGCCGGATACGTTATTTCCTGGTTTTCCTATACGCCTTTGCTCGCGGTGATGGGCGTGCTGCATCCATTGGCATATCTGTGCGCGCGTTCGCTCATCAAGCAAGTAGTTCCATCTTCAGGCGAATCTGTTGAAGGAGTCCGCCAATAATGACCGACGTCACCTGCCAACGCTGGGTGGAAGCGATGGATACGCGCTTTGACGTGATTCTACGAGGAGATGATGCAGAGCACCTTGACGCCGTTGCTGTGGTCGTTTGCGAAGAGGTTCAACGGCTTGATGCGTTGCTGTCACGCTTTGACAAACGTAGTGAAATTGCGCGGATCAATCGAGAGGCGGTTGATAAATTTGTCCGCGTAGACCGCGAGCTATTTGCCTTACTGGAGCGGTGCGAACAGGCACGTGCGTTGACGGATGGTTACTTTGACGTGACGCTAAGCGCGGCTTTGTTGTTGGATGCTGACGATTGCGCGGTGCGGTTGACACGGCCCGACGCGGCAATTGATTTAGGCGCAATTGGCAAAGGTTATGCCTTGGATTGCGGACGCGAGATTATATTGCGCTATGGCGTAACAAGTGGATTGTTGCAGGGCGGCACGAGTTCTATTCTGGCAACGGGTAATGAAACGTGGCCTATTGCGGTGCGTCACCCGTTGCAACCGGAACGCCTTGTCAGGCAACTGGCGTTAGCGCGGCGCGGCTTTTCCTGTTCGGCGGTGCGACACGTCGGACAATCGCAATCAGATATTTTGAATCCGCATACGAATGCCGCACTCACGGGCGACGAAGCTTGTTATGTGTTAGCAACAAGCGCGACCGAAGCAGAGATTTTTTCGACGGCTTTGCTGGCAATGGGCAAAGAAATGGCGACGCAATTCCTTTGTGGCAATGATTTGGAAGTGGGCTGGATAAACGGATGACGATCACACGCAGAACTTTTCTGGAAACCGCCGGAGCCACATTGGCTGCCGGTACGATGCTGCGAGCAGAAGACGCGCCGATTCGTGTGGCAGTTATCGGAACAGGCGGGCGTGGTTCTGATTTGCTTCGCGCCTTGACGACGATTGATGAAGTCGCGCTGCTGGGCGTATGCGATGACTATCCGCCGCATTTGGAACAGGGAGCGAAATATGCCGGGCCGCAGGCAAAGACGTTCAGCGATTACCGCCAAATGCTGGACGAGTTGAAGCCCCAAGCCGTAATCATCGCAGTCCCCCTGTATCTGCATTACAAAATTGCCGTGGATTGTTTGAATGCGGGTTGTGATGTCTTTCTGGAAAAGACGATGTGTTACACGATGGACGAAGCGAAGAAGCTGGCGGCACAAGTCGCGTCAACAAAACGAGTCTTTCAGGTCGGACTGCAACGCCGCGCCAATGCCATTTACAAGCAGGCACAAGCAATGGTCGCCTCAGGGATGATTGGGCAAGTGACGGCGATCAAGGCGCAGTGGCATCGCAACAATTCGTGGCGGCGTCCAGTGCCCGTGCCGAAAGGTGACGCTAATTGGCTGAGGCTGGAAAAGAAACTTAACTGGCGTTTGTATAAAGCGTATTCCGCCGGACTGATGGCCGAACTCGGCAGTCATCAAATGGACGTGGTTAATTGGTTGCTTGGCACGCATCCGAAACGTGTTATCGCTTCTGGCGGCATAGAGTATTTTCGGGATGGGCGAGAAGTTTATGACAACATTTCGTGCTTGTACGAATACGAATTGAAAGACGCTAAGGGCAACCCGTACACCGTGCGCGCGAACTATACTTCAATTTGTAACAACGCGTATGAAGGCGCGGCAGAATTGATTATGGGCACGAAAGGCAGCTTGTATCTGACCAGCGCGAAAGGCCTGCTCTGGCAGGAAAAAGGCACCGATCTGGTCAACTGGGAAGGCAATAACCGACAACAGGCGGCAGAAACGAATGCGGCGGTGGTAACAGCAGGCAAGACGCTCAAGCTGTCGAATGATCCGTGGGCGCATCGCGGCGCACCTTTTGAAATTGATATTGCCGAAGGGAACGATACGCGCGATGAACTGGTGTCGTTCATTGATCACGTGCGCAGGCAAGACTTGAAAACAATTTGTGATGTGAATGTTGGGATGACGGATTGCGCTACGATTTTGATGGCGAATCAGTCGGTGGAAACAGGCGGGTGGATTGAATTCCCAAAATAAACTGCCCACGAAGCCACATAAAGCAACCACGAAGTGGAAACCGTGACATCGTCTTTTTTTTGTGTGCTTTCGTGGGGAAAATTCTTTAAGAGGATGCTATGAAACGACGAGACTTTTTAACGACCGCAGCCGCGACGACGGGCTATTCGATGTTCATCAAAGTGGATGCGCTGGCGCAGGATCAGCAAGACAAGCGCACAGCGGAACAAATTCGCCAGGAGATGCAACGGCTTGCACCAGCGGGCAATCTTTCAGCCGCGCCGCTTGAACGCAATATGAAACTCGTCGAGTTGAATTGCGATTTGCTGGTCGCGGGCGGCGGGCTTGCTGGATGCCTCGCGGCAATCAGTGCGGCGCGGCATGGTTCAAAAGTCGTACTTGTGCAGGATCGCTCTCGGCTTGGCGGCAATTCCTCCAGCGAAATCAAAATGCACGTTGTCGGTTCCAACAATCACAAAGGTCGCCCCGGTTGGCGCGAAGGCGGCTTGCTCGAAGAAATTCGCCTGGACGATGCGGCAAACAATCCGCAACGCTGTTGGGAACTGTGGGATTTGCTGCTTTACGACAAAGTTGTCAGTGAGCCGAACATCACGTTGTTGCTTGAAACAACGCTTTATAACGCCGAAGTCAAAGATGGCCTGATTCAGCGCGTGCAGGCGCGTTGCGACCGCACCGAACACATCTATCGCATTACCGCAAAACTTTTTGCCGATTGCACGGGCGACAGTCGTTTGGGTTTGGAAGCTGGCGCGGAATACAAAGTCGGTCACGAATCGCGTGCGGAATACAACGAATCGCTCGCGCCGGAAACTGCTGATAACAAAACACAAGGTTGCAGCATTCTGTTTACTTCACGCGATTACGGCAAACCGATGCCTTTCACGCCGCCGAAATGGGCGCGCAAGATTACGGAAAAAGATTTGAAATCACGCCCCGTCACCTCGTGGGAATACGGTTACTGGTGGATCGAATGGGGCGGGCATATCAATACAGTGCGCGACAATGAACGTATCCGTTTTGAATTGCTCGGCATTGTGATGGGGGTGTGGGATTACGTTAAGAATTCCGGCAAGTATCCGGCCTCGGCAAATTGGGCGATGGATTGGGTAGGCATGTTGCCGGGCAAGCGCGAAGCCCGCCGTTTGGTCGGTGACCATATGCTGACCCAGATGGATCTGATGGGATTGAATCCTGAATTCGATGACGCGGTTTGCATTGGTGGCTGGAACCTTGATGAGCATCCGCCGACGGGTTTTGAAAATCCTGAACTGCCGCCCTTTGTCTCGATCAAACTCAAAGACGTATACAACATTCCGCTACGCAGCCTTTACAGCAAAAACGTCCGCAACATGTTTATGGCCGGACGTAACATCAGCGCGACACATACGGCGTTTTCGTCAACGCGCGTGATGGGTACGTGCGCGGTCGAAGGGCAGGCCGTAGGCACCGCGGCGGCGCTTTGTCTGAAAAATAACCTGCTACCGCGCGGGCTGTACGAAAACAAAGCCAGGCTCAAAGAATTACAGCAGACTTTGTTGCGAGACGACCAATCCATCAAAGGCCTGAAGAACGAAGACCCGCTCGATGTGGCGCGCAATGCCGAAGTTACGGCGTCCGGCGAAGACGCGAATTGTCAGCCCGCGCAAATTCTCAACGGATGGACGCGTACCCTGCCCGAATATACGAATCAATGGGCGGCTCCACTAGGCACGGACGGCGCGTGGCTCGAACTGGCCTGGAATAAGCCGCAATCCCTCAAACACGTGCAGCTCACCTTTGATTCCGGCTTCATTCGTGAGTTGACGCTGTCGTCTTCGGACAACGCCAACAAAGGAATCATTCGTGCGCCGCAGCCTGAAACCGTGAAGAAGTATGCGCTGCTTTATCAAGCTGACGACGGCAAAGACTGGGTCGAGCTTGCCACCGCAGACAACAACCATCAACGCATCTGTCGCCATAGCTTCGCTGCCGTGAATGCCAAACGCATTCGCATCCACGTCAAAGAAACCAACGGCGACAAGCTGGCGCGTATCTTCGAGGTACGTTGTTATGCCTAAGCGTTTAGGATGCGTGTTGGCTTCGCTGCTGTGGCTAAGTTGTCTGGCAAAAGCTCAGTCAAGCGAAGCGCCACCAATTCAGATTGGCGGCGCTTCGCCGCAAATTGCCGTCGTGGCCGGACACGAAAATCGTAGCGAAGCCGGTATCGGAGCAATGTTGCCATGGGCTGACCGCTTGTGGTTCGTTGCATATGTCGCGCACATTCGCGGCGAAGGAACGGGCTTGTATTGGCTCGACGAAAAGATGCAGATGCACAAGCATCCGGCTTCGGTCGTCGGAACGTTTACGAACCGTTACATTCACAACCCGTCGAATCAGGCGTTCCTTGGCCCGCACGTGATTGATACCAAAGGCAACGTGCGCACCATCGAAGCGATCAAGAGCGTGCGGCTGACTGCGACGATGACGCACCTGACAGACCCACAGAACAAAGTTTATATGCTGGCGATGGAAGGCGAGTTTTACGAAGTGGACGTGAAAACGCTTGAAGCCCGGCAGCTTTTCAACCTGGTCAAAGAACTCGACATCAAAGGCCGCGTCCATTTCAAAGCAGCGTTCTCGGCCAACGGGCGCGTGGTTGTCGCCAATAACTCGTATTACGAGGCTGACTATTTGGGCAAAGATGCTTCTGGCCGCCTGGCCGAATGGGACGGCAAAACGTGGACGATCCTCGAACGCAAACCGTTCGTCGAGGTGTCCGGCAAACACTGGTCAGCCGAAACGTACGGCAATCCGATTTTCGCGACGGGTTGGGATCAGGCGTCGGCCATCTTGAAAGTATTCGCCAAAGGCAAATGGTTGACTTATCGCTTGCCCAAAGGCGCCCAGACGTTCGACCACGCCTGGAACACGGAATGGATGCGCATTCGTGACGCGCAGACCGAACGCTTCCTGATGGACTTGCACGGCATTTTTTATGAACTGCCCGCGCAAATTTACGACGGGAAGATTTTGCCGATTCGTCCAATCAGCACGCACCTGCGCATTGTGCCGGATTTTTGTTACTGGCGCGGCTTGTTCGTGCTGGGCGGCGATCAAACCGACAACTCTTACGGACAGCCGCAAACCGGTTTATGGTTCGGGCAGGTGGATGATTTGTGGAAGATGGGCAAACCTGCTGGTTGGGGCGGTGTGTGGCTCAAGCAAAATGTCAAAGCTGGCGAAGTATCTGATCCGTTCCTGATGACTGGCTTTGACAAGAAAGTCGTGCATCTCAAACAAACATCGAACAAAGCCGTAAGCTTCAAAATCGAAGTTGATTTTCTTGGCGATGGAAGCTGGGAAACTTACGACACGATTGCTGTGCCCGCCAACGGGTACAAGCACCATGAATTCCCCACAGGCTTCAGCGCGCATTGGGTACGCGTGACAGCAGGCGCAGATTGCAATGCGACAGCGACGTTTATTTACCACTGATGCCAAAACCAATTCACAACTTACGTTGGTGGCCTGCCGAGTTGGTCTTTCTCAGCATGGTCATCAACCACATTGACCGGCAAAGGCTGGCGGTGCTGGCGCCCGACTTACCAGGGAGTTGGGCTTCTCAGGCATTCAGTGCGGTTGGATTTCGCAAGCCTTTATCAAAGGAGCGGCGAACCCTGCGCTGAAATTACAGGGCAATACGCGATGAAAATTACGAACGTCACTGCTTATGCCATCAAGATTCCGCGCGAGCTGAATGAAGCGCGCGGGACGGCGGGGTCGCCTGCGCCTTTGCAATCTGGGGTGAGCGCCTATCGTTTTGCGGCAACCTATCAAACGCTGTATTCGACGAAGATTGAAACTGCGCTCGTCAAAGTCGAAACCGATGCAGGCATCACGGGATGGGGCGAAGCGCAATCACCCGTCGCGCCCGAAGTCGTTTGTACGATCATCAAAACCATTCTTACGCCGATTCTGATTGGCGAAAACCCGCTCGCGCACGAACGCTTGTGGTCGCGGATGTATAACGGGATGCGCGTGCGCGGCCACACGGGATCGTTTCTGCTGGACGCCATCGCGGGCATTGATACGGCGCTCTGGGATATCAAAGGCAAGGCGTTGAAGGCGCGTG